>NZ_JBNQTI010000079.1:0-37462 GCF_050325825.1 Kitasatospora sp. LaBMicrA B282 | reverse complement strand
CCCCCCCCCCCCCCCCCCCCCCCCCCCCCCCCCCCCCCCCCCCCCCCCCCCCCCCCCCCCCCCCCCCCCCCCCCCTCCCCCCCCCCCCCCCCCCCCCCCCCACCCCCGGTGGGCGGTGCGCGGCGCTCCGTGTGCGCCCGGTCCGGCCGCGGGACGGCTGCCCGGCCCGGCGGCTGACGGCCGTCCGGCCCGGCGGCGGACGGGTGTCCGGTCCGGTGGCGGACGCCCGTCCGGTTCAGCGGTCGGCGGCCACCGTGAGCCGGTCGTTCGCCTCGTCGCGGTCCACCCGCACGGTGTCGCCGTCGTGCACCTGGCCGGAGAGGATCGCCCGGGCCAGCTGGTCGCCGATCGCCGACTGCACCAGGCGGCGCAGCGGGCGGGCGCCGTAGGCCGGGTCGTAGCCGGTCAGCGACAGCCAGTCGCGGGCCGCCGGGGTGACGTCCAGGGTGAGCCGGCGGTCGCGCAGCCGCGCGCCGAGCCGGGCCACCTGGAGGTCGACGATCCGGCTCAGCTCGGCCGAGCCGAGCGGGTCGAAGACCACGATGTCGTCCAGCCGGTTGAGGAACTCCGGCTTGAAGGCGGTGCGGACGCTCTCCAGCACCAGCTCCTTCTTCTTCTCCTCGGGCACCAGCGGGTCCACCAGGCTCGGTTCATTGAATACGTGGGAACCCAGGTTGGAGGTGAGGATCAGGATCGCGTTGCGGAAGTCCACCGTGCGGCCCTGCCCGTCGGTGAGGCGGCCGTCGTCCAGCACCTGGAGCAGCACGTCGAAGACCTCGGGGTGGGCCTTCTCCACCTCGTCCAGCAGCACCACGCTGTACGGGCGGCGCCGCACGGCCTCGGTGAGCTGGCCGCCCTCCTCGTAGCCGACGTAGCCGGGCGGGGCGCCGACCAGCCGGGAGACCGAGTGCTTCTCGCCGTACTCGCTCATGTCGATCCGGACCATGGCGTGCTCGTCGTCGAAGAGGAAGTCGGCCAGCGCCTTGGCGAGTTCGGTCTTGCCGACGCCGGTGGGGCCGAGGAAGAGGAACGAGCCGGTCGGGCGGTCCGGGTCGGCGATGCCCGCCCGGGTGCGCCGCACCGCGTCCGAGACCGCCTGCACCGCGGCCTGCTGGCCGATCAGCCGCTTGCCCAGCTCCTCCTCCATCCGCAGCAGCTTGGCGCTCTCGCCCTCCAACAGCCGCCCGGCGGGGATCCCGGTCCAGGAGGCGACCACGTCGGCCACGTCGTCCGGGCCGACCTCCTCCTTGACCATCGAGGCGCTGGCGTCCTGGTCGGCGGCCCGTTCCTGGGCCGCCGTCAACTCGGCCTCGGCGGCCGGGATCTCGGCGTACATCAGCTTGGAGGCCTGCTCGAAGTCGCCGTCCCGCTGGGCGCGTTCGAGGGCGCTCTGGAGGCCGTCGAGGCGCTCCTTGAGCTCGCCGACCCGGTTCAGGCTCTTCTTCTCCTGCTCCCAGCGCGCGGTCAGGCCGCTGAGCTGCTCCTGCCGGTCGGCCAGGTCGCGGCGCAGCCGGGCCAGCCGGTCCACCGAAGCCGGGTCCGATTCCTTCTCCAGCGCCAGCTCCTCCATCCGCAGCCGGTCCACCGAGCGCTGCAGCTCGTCGATCTCGACCGGGGAGGAGTCGATCTCCATCCGCAGCCGCGAGGCCGCCTCGTCGACCAGGTCGATCGCCTTGTCGGGCAGGAAGCGGGCGGTGATGTAGCGGTCGGACAGGGTGGCGGCGGCGACCAGCGCGGCGTCCGCGATCTGCACCTTGTGGTGCGCCTCGTAGCGTCCCTTGAGGCCGCGCAGGATCGCGATGGTGTCCTCGACGCTGGGCTCGCCCACCAGCACCTGCTGGAACCGCCGCTCCAGCGCCGGGTCCTTCTCGATCCGCTCGCGGTACTCGTCCAGCGTGGTGGCGCCGACCATCCGCAGCTCGCCGCGGGCCAGCATCGGCTTGAGCATGTTGCCGGCGTCCATCGCCGAGTCGCCGCCGGCGCCCGCGCCGACCATGGTGTGCAGCTCGTCGATGAAGGTGACCACCTGGCCGTCGCTCTGCTTGATGTCGTTCAGCACGGCCTTCAGCCGCTCCTCGAACTCCCCGCGGAACTTGGCGCCGGCCACCATCGCGCCCAGGTCCAGCGCCACCAGCCGCTTGCCGCGCAGCGACTCCGGCACGTCGCCGGCCACGATCCGCTGCGCCAGGCCCTCGACCACGGCGGTCTTGCCGACGCCGGGCTCGCCGATCAGCACCGGGTTGTTCTTGGTGCGCCGGGAGAGCACCTGGACCACCCGGCGGATCTCCTGGTCCCGGCCGATCACCGGGTCGAGCTTGCCGTCGCGGGCCGCCTGGGTCAGGTCGGTGCCGTACTTCTCCAGCGCCTTGTAGGTGCCCTCCGGGTCGGCGGAGGTGACCCGGGCGCTGCCGCGCACCTGGGTGAAGGCGTCCAGCAGCGCCTTGGGGGAGGCGCCCTGGCGGGTGAGCAGCTCGGCGACCGCGCCGCCCTCGGCGGCCAGGCCGACCAGCAGGTGCTCGGTGGAGACGTAGGCGTCGTCCAGCTGTTCGGCCCGGCGCCCGGCGTCCTCCAGCACGGCCAGGGTGTCGCGGCCCAGCTGCGGGGCGGCGACGGTGCTGCCCTGGGCGCTGGGGAGCTCGCGGAACTGGCGGCGGGCGCCGGCCAGCAGCTGGGCCACGTCGGCGCCGACGGCCTCCAGCAGTGGGCGGGCGATGCCCTCGGGCTGCTCCAGCAGGGCGAGCAGGATGTGCACCGGCCTGACGTCCGGGTTTCCCGCGCCGCCGGCCTGCCGGATCGCGGCGGACAGGGCTTCCTGGGTCTTGGTGGTGAACTTGCTCGCGTCCATGGCCACTGGTCTGTACTCCTCCTGGTCCTGCGCTGTCTGCGTGACTGGTCATGCGCTGTCTGCGTGAGCTGGTCGTGCGTTGGGTGAGCTGGTCCTGCGTTGTCGATGGTGAGCTACATTGAATGAGCGAAGTTGAGTCTACCTCGCTCAGCTTTTCTTGGTAAGCGCCAGCAGGTCCCGGGCCGGGCCGGTGGGCCGGGTGCCGGCCGGCCAGACCGCGCGCAGCGGGCGGCTCAGGTCGAGCCCGGCCAGCGGGACCTCGACCAGCCGGCGGGTGGCCAGCTCGTCGGCCACCGCCAGCTCGCTCAGGCAGACCGGCCCCGCCCCGCTCATCGCGGCCGCCTTGAGCGCGGTGCTGGAGGCCAGCTCCAGCAGCGGCGTGGCCCGCAACCCGGCCGCGGCCAGCCCCCGGTCCAGCACCTCGCGGGTGCCGGAGCCCGGCTCGCGCAGCACCAGCGGGGTGGCGGCCAGCTCGGCCGGGGTGATCGGGGCGCGGCGCCGGGCCCAGGGGTGGCCGGGTGCCACCACCAGCACCAGCCGGTCGCCCGCGACCACCGCGCCGGACAGCCCGCCCGGGATCCGCGGGCTCTCCACGAACCCCAGGTCCGCCTCGCCGGTCAGCAGCTGCTCGGCCACCGCCGCCGAGTTCGCGGTGCGCAGGGTGACCGCGGTGGCCGGGCGGGCGGACGCCAGGGCGAGCAGCCAGCCGGGCATCAGGTACTCCGCCACGGTCAGGCTGGCCACCACCCGCAGCCGGGCGTCCCGCCGCTCGCGCAGCGCCTCGATCCCGGCGTCCAGCACCTCGGCGGCCTCCACCACCCGGCGCGCCCAGCCGACCACCAGCAGCCCGGCCGGGGTGGGCCGGGAGCCGCGCGGCGAGCGCTCCAGCAGGGCCACCCCGAGCTGCCGCTCCATCCCCTTGATCCGGGCGCTGGCGGCGGGCTGGCTGATCCCCAGCTCGGTCGCGGCCCGGCCGACGCTGCCGAGCCGGTCGACGGCGAGCAGCAGTTCCAGGGCGCCCAGCTCCGGGACCCGGGGGGAGAGAGTCATAGGTCCAGGTTATGTCCTGATAGCCCGGAGGCCGCTACCGGAGGGCCGGCCACCGGCCGAGGCTGGGTCCATGGCCACCGTCACCGTCATCCGTCCCCGTCCCCGCCTCCGTCCGCTGGCCCGCACCCGCCCGCGCTGGGACCTCGCCCAGCTCGGCCCCAACTGGTACGCCGCGGTGATGGGCACCGCGATCACCGCCAACGGCGCGCTCGCGCTGCCCTACCAGGTGCCGGGGCGGCTGGTCTTCGCCCGGGCGGTCTGGGTGCTGGCCCTGGTCTCGCTGCTGGTGCTGCTCGGCGCCCGGCTGGTGCACCTGGTCCGGCACCGCGCGGCGGCCCGCGAACAGCTGCTGGAGAACCCCGCCACCGCGTTCTTCTACGGCTGCCCGCCGATGGCCCTGCTGGCGGTCGGCTACGGCACCCTGGCGATCGGCCCCGCGCTGCTCGGCAGCGGCCCGGCCGTCGTGCTGGACGCGGTGCTCTGGAGCCTGGGCACCCTCTACGCGGTGCTGGTGGCCGCCGGGATCCCGTACCTGATGCTGACCCGGCACGAGCTCTCCGCGCTGCGCGCCAACCCGACCTGGCTGCTGCCGGTGGTCGCCCCGATGGTCTCGGCCGCACTCGGCCCCGCGCTGCTGCCGCACCTGCCGGCCGCGCTGCGCCCGCACCTGCTCTACGCCTGCTACGCGCTCTTCGGCGCCAGCCTGCTGGCCACCCTGGTGGTGCTGCCGGTGGTCTTCGCCGGCCTGGTGCACAGCAAGCTGCCGGCGCTGGTGCTCACCCCCTCGCTCTTCCTGGTGCTCGGGCCGCTCGGCCAGTCCACCACCGCGGTCGGCAACCTGGCGGACGCCGCCCGCCCGGTGGCTCCCCGGCTGGCCGGGGCCGCGCTGGACTTCGCGATCCTCTACGGGGTGGCCGTGCTCGGCTTCGCGGTGCTCTGGCTGCTGATCGCGGGCGCGGTCAACCTGCGGGCGCTGCGCCGGCACCGGATGCCGTTCGCGATGACCTGGTGGGCCTTCACCTTCCCGGTCGGCACCTGCGTCACGGGCGCGGCCGGGCTGGCCCGGCACACCGGGCTCGCCGGCTTCGGCTGGCTGGCGGCGGGGCTGTACGGGCTGCTGCTGCTCGCCTGGGCGGTGGCGGGCGGCCGGACCCTGGCCGGCCTGCTGGGCGGCCGGCTGCTGCGGGCGGCGTGACGGCGCTCCCGCCGCCGGGCCGGCGCGAGGTCACCTCCCGCCGCTGCCGGGCCGGCGCGAGGTCACCTCCCGCCGCTGCCGGGCCGGCGCGAGGTCACCTCCCGCCGCTGCCGGGCCGGCGCGAGGCCCCCTCCCGCCGCCGCCGACTGATCCGCCGTCACCACCAGGCGCCCCGCGCGGGCGATCGACCGTCACCCGCCCTCGCGCCGCGGACAGTCGGCTGGCAGTATGGCCGCTGGCACTATGGCCGCGGACAGTCAAGTTCAACGCCGGCCAGCGAAATCAACGGGGTGCGGGCCACGGCCTGGACAGGGCACCGGGGGAACACCAGAGGAAGTGGTGTGGTGATGTCAGGGGCGGATCAGGACTGCCTGCCGGTCGATCTGGTACTCGATCCGGCCGCCCGGGCGCTCTACCTCGCGGTGGTGGCCAAGGGCGGCTGGGTGAAGTCCGCGGAGGTGCAGCCGGCCGACGCGCCCGCGCTGGCCAGGCTGCTGGAGCTCGGCCTGGTGCGCGGCCTGCCGGGCGGCGCGTTCTACTCGGCGGTCAGCCCGCGCGCCTTCCTCGGCCGGGCCGCCGGGGCGCTGCGGGACCGGGCCGTGGGCCTGCTACGCCGGGCCGACGAGCTGCCGGCGGTGCTGGACGAGCTGGCCCACGCCTACGACGCCTCGCCGCGCCGGGTGGACCGCACCGGCACCGTCGAGACGGTCCAGCACCGGGACAGCATCCGGCACCGGATCGCCCAGCTGGTCGCCGACACCGAGTCCGAGATCCTCACCGCGCAGCCCGGCGGCGACCGCCCGCCGGACCACCTGGCCTGGGCGATGGCGCAGGACGTGCCCTTCCTGCGGGCCGGCGGCGCGATGCGCACGCTCTACCAGCCGGTGGCCCGCACCGACCCGGCGACCAGCTCCTACGCGGCCGCGGTCACGCCCTACGGGGCCCGGATCCGGCTGCTGGACGAGGACTTCCAGCGGATGCTGATCTTCGACCGCACGGTGGCGGTGATCCCCGCCTCGGCGGACATGGGCAGCGCGGCCTTCATCACCGACCCCACCGCGGTGGAGCTGCTGGTCGAGCTCTTCGAGCGGGACTGGCGGCGGGCCGAGCGGGTGGCCTGGGGCAGCGAGCACGCGGTGCCGGACGGCGACGCGGTGGCCGACCGGATCGCCCGGCTGCTGGCGAGCGGCCTGAGCCGGCGGGCGATCGCCACCCGGCTGGGCCTGAGCGAGCGCACGGTGGCCGCGCACATCGCCCGGCTGCGCGAGAAGTACGAGGCGGAGACGCTCTTCCAGCTGGGCTGGCTGATGCGCGGCGTGGGCTGACCGGCCGGGGGTCGCCCGGCTGCGGGGTGACCGACCTGGGTCGACCGGCCGGGGGCTGACCGGTCGGGGCACCCGCAGCTGCACGAACACGCAGCTGCGGGAACGCGCACCGGGCGGTGCCTTGTCGTGCGCCCACGCGGTGGGCCAGCCTGGGTCCGGGCTGTGCCCTGACCTCGGGGACCTGGAAGTCGGTCAAGCCGCGGCCCGATCAGTCGAACTGATGATGACTCAGCGATCGGTCGAGCCCGGCCGGCGGACGGACGGAGCGCCGGGGCGCGCCCGAGCCACCGTCCGACCCACCGCCCGACCCGACCGGCCGCCGGGGCGACGGGGAGGAGTACGCGATGGTCGGACGCTCGCACGTGCTGGTGGAGAGCCAGGCGGTCTGGGGGAAGCCGGGGGCGGACCGGTTCCTGCGCGAGGCCGTGACGCTGGCCGAGTCGGGGGACCGGGTGATCCTCTACCTGGTCGAGGACGGGGTCTTCGCGGCGGTCTCGGACGGGATCCCCGAGCTGGCCCGGCTGGTGGAGCTGGGCTCCGAGGTCTGGGCCGACGACCACTCGCTGACCCATCGCGCGCTGGCCGCCACCAGACTCTCGCCCTACGTCCGGGTCAAGGGCGCCGAAGCCCTGGACCGGGTGGTGCGCGGCTCCACCGGGCGGGTCGCGATGCACTGAGGCTGCACTGGGGCTGCCGGGGGCGCCGGGGTTCCCGGCTGCACCGGCGGTCCCAGCGTTTTCCCAGCTCACTACCAGCGAGACCGAACGTTCTCCTATCGTCGCAGCTCAGCTGGTGTGTGGACGGACGGTCACGGAGCGATTCTGCACGTTCGTGCAGTTGCGGGAACTTGAAGGCGAAACAACCTTGTCCCTCGCCCCGCGCGCTGTGAGGCTAGGGACACGCCAAGCCGCCCGGGCAACCGCAGCCCGTCGGTGGTGACTCGTCCGCCGTCTTCGCACAGGGGCAGAGGTATCTGCGCGGGGAACAGGTGGGCGCCGGGTGGTCAGCCATATGTGGTGATGGCGACCGGTCCGGTACCAGCGAGGCGTTGCTGCTCCGCCTCGCTGGAAGCACCTCGGATTTGGCGTCATGGAGGTGGATCCGCCCGGAGCGCAGGAGACTGCGCGTCCCTGGCTCCGGGCCGGATCCGCTGTCCGCGGACCGCCCGGGCTGCCCATCACGGGGGCGGGCAGCCCGGGGCTCCGGCCCGGCGCTCACGTTCCGTCGTTCACGTGTTCCTCCTCCACTCTTCCCCCCTTCTTCCTCCCTCCTTCCCACCGGCCCGGTTTGCGCCCCGGGGCCGCCCGCACCCATTCCTGATGAGATGATGCGGACCGGCGGTCGTTCGACCGCTGCCGGTCCAGCGCGTGCAGGGGGGACGGGGTGGCCCACACCACGGCGGTGCCGCGAGGCGCCAGGTCGCTGCCGCCCGCCGAGCGCACTCCCCCCTCCGCGGCGAGGGTTCAGGGGGAGTCGACGCGATGACCGACGTGACCGGGAGCGGCCCGGCGGCCGGCGGACCCGAATCGGCCATCGGCCCCGCGCTGCCCAGCGAGGCGGCCCGCGCGCTCTACCTGGCGGTGCTCGGCGAGGGCGGCCGCCTGGCGGCGGCCGAGGTCGGCGACGCGCTCCGGGCGGCGGTGGCCGAACTCGTCGAGCTCGGCCTGCTCGCCGAGGAACCCGAACGGGCCGGCTACGCCGCGGTGAACCCGCGTGCGGTGGGCGGCCGGCTGAGCGAGGAACTGCGCTCGGCGGGGACCCGGCTGCTGGTCCAGGCCCAGGAGATGCCGGCGCTGCTGGAAGACCTCACCCGGGCCTACGATCTGACGCCCCGAAAGGTCGACCGCTCCGGCGAGGTCCGCCACCTGCACGACGAGGGCGAGATCCGGCAACTGATCGACCGGCTGATCGGCGAGTCCGACCACGAGGTCATCTCCGCCCAGCCCGGCGGCCCGCTGCCCACCCACTTCGTCGAGTCCGCGCTGGAGCGCACCGCCGCCTTCCTGGCCCGCGGCGGCGGCATCCGGGCCCTCTACGAACCGGCGGCCCGGCTCGACGGACCCACCACCGCCCACGTGCTGATCGCCACCGAGCGGGGCGTCCGGTTCCGGGTCCTCGGCGAGTCCTTCAAGCGCATGCTGATCTTCGACCGGGCCACCGTGGTGATCCCCGGCGACCCCGAGTTCACCAACGCCGCCGTCCTCGAGGACCCGGCGGTGGTGGCCTTCCTGGTCGGCATGTTCGAACGCGACTGGCAGCGCGCCGAGCCGGTCCAGTGGAGCCAGGCCGCCCCCGACACCGTCGGCCTGCCGGTCCACGCCCAGGTCGGCCGGCTGCTCTCCCAGGGCCTCACCCAGCGCATGATCGCCACCCGACTCGGCCTCAGCGAACGCACCGTGGCCGGCCACATCTCCCGGCTGCGCGAACTCTACGACGCCGAGACCCTCTTCCAACTGGGCTGGCTGATGCGCGCAGCCACCGGCGAGAGCCGTCCCGGGTGAGCCACCCGGCCGTGGGCGCGACGAGTGCTCCGGCTGTGCCGGACGCCGAGGCGCAGGCTCTGTACCGGGCGTTGTTGGAGGGTGGCGGCCAGTTCGGGCCGGAGCGGGTCGCTGCGGCCGAGGTCGCGGCGTTCGAGCGGCTGCGGGCGGTCGGGCTGGTGGTGGAGCAGCCGGACGGACTGTGGACCGTGACCAATCCGCGGGTGGCGGTCGCCCGGATCAGTGCCGGGCTCCGGTCGGCGAGCCGGGCCGTGCTGGACCGGGCCGACGAGTTCGGCGAGCTGGTCGACGAACTGGCCCTCGCCTACGACCGGGCGGCGGCTGCGCCGAAGGGCGGCGGTTCGATCGAGGAACTGACCGAGCTGAGCCAGACCCAGCAGCGGATCGAGCAGTTGGCGGCCGAGTGCACCAGGGACATCCTCACCGCGCAGCCCGGCGGCAGCCGCCGGCTGCTCTGGAAGGAGCGCACCTTCGACACCGCGCGGCGGTTGCAGCAGCGCGGCGTCCGGATGCGCACGCTCTACCACCGCGCCGCGCTCGCGCACCCCGACCTGGCCGAGTACGCCGCGTTCGCCACGGGGCTGGGGCACCAGGTCCGGGCCCTGGACGAGGACTTCCCCCGGGCCATGGTCTTCGACCGTGCGGTTGCGGTGGTGGCGGGTTACCCGGGTCGGATGGTGGCGTCCATCATCGAGGACCCGGTGCTGGTGGAGGTGGTGGTCAACCAGTTCGAGCGGGACTGGGCCCGGGCGGCGCGGGTGGGGCGCCCGGAGCCGACCGTGCCCGAGGACGCGCGGCTGGTGGAGCTGCTGGCCACGGGACTGACCCAGCAGGCCGTCGCGTCGCGGTTGGGGTTGAGCGAGCGGACGGTGGCGGCGCGGATCTCCCGGCTGCGGGAGCGCCATGACGCGCAGACGCTGTTCCAGCTGGGGTGGCAGATCCGGGCCGCCGAGCCGTCCGTCGGCGGCTGACCTCGGGGGCGGTCAGCCACGGGGAGAGGAAGCTCAGCCGTTCCGGGGCCTCAGCGGTTCTCGAGCTCGGCCCTGCTGGAGGTCAGCCGATCGCGGCGTCGCTGGCGGACCAGCCGTCGAAGGCGCTGCGGGCCGCCGGGATCGGCTTGAAGTGCTCGCCGGGCGCGGTCCAGAAGCCCTCGCGCAGCGACAGGGCCATGCCGGCCCAGTCCAGCGCGGTCTCCACGATGTGCCGCAGGCTCTCCTGCGACCAGCTGTCGTCGAAGACCAGCGGCAGCACCGGGGCGACCTGCTCGATGGTGGCGATCAGTGGGTTGTGCGTGATCGCCTCGTCCACCAGCAGCACGATCGGCTTGCGGAGCGCGGAGCCCCAGCCGAGTTCGAGCGAGACGCCGGCCGACAGCGGGGAGCCGACGTAGGCGAAGACCAGGTCAGCGGTCTGCAGGGCGCGGAAGTCGGAGGGCACCCGCGGTTCCGGAGCCCGGCCCTCCACGGTCCAGGCGTCACTGTGGTGCGCGCTGTACACCGCGGCCCCGCTGCGCAGCAGCGAGCTGCGCAGGGCGGTCAGGCGGGTCCGGCTGGCGAGCGTCACCACGCTGTCGGCCGGCCCGGTCAGCCGCATGAGCGGCGCGGCGAGGAAGACACGGGCCCGCCGGCTCTCGGGGGCCTGAGGTGCGTGCTGACGCAGGTGGGGCTCACTCATGGCGAAGGCTCCGGGGGAGTTGACGATCCTGCTGAGTGTGGTCTCCGCAGGTCAAGCGGGGTGCGGAGCGAGCGGGGGACGGTTGCTGGGCCGCCTCGAGATCGGGGTGCTCGGCGCTCGTTCGCCTATTGATCGTCACTGCCCACGGTGCACGGCGTCCACAGGACCGGTGTGTCATCTCCCTGACTGGCATGGGGATGACACGCGTGGACGCGCTGATCGCTGTCGGGGCTCCGACAAACAGGTGTCATATTTCTGCCTGGCAGCACGATGACACGGGTTGCCGGCTGCCTGAGCTTGCCCTGGGCCGGAAGTATGGCTTTGATAAACGCTTGTTCGCATCTAATCGCGTGATCGTGATGAGATGCTTTATCGCCCGTTATATCAGGTTCATGACAAGGAGGCACCACGTGCGTCGTGCACCTCGATCCGGAATCCGCGTGCTGCTGACGGCTGTCGGCATCGGCGCGGCCTTGATGGTGTCGGGTTTCGTTTCTCACCACGTGACTGCGCCAGCTCCCGCTGACACGGTCTGGACCAAGAGTTCGGCGATTCCCGCCGACACGGTCTGGACCAGGAGCGCAGGGGTGGTTCCTGCTGACACCGTCTGGACCTAGAGCGCGGCAGCGCTTGACCACCCGCCCCCTGCCCGACCCTGGGCGGCAGCCGGAACAGGCGGCCGCCGGTCACTGACGGGCGGGCGGCCGGTCGTGGCCGGGTCGTACGGGGCTCAGTGGGAGACCGGGCCCAGGGGGAGACCGGGCTCAGTGTGAGGAGGCGTCGGGGAGGAGCGATGCCTCCTCGGCATCGGGCATCTCGGCGTCCTCCTGGTAGAGGCTCGTCGGAGCGCTCAGCGCCATCCGCCACCCCAGCTGGAACAGGGTCTCGGAGCCGTACTCCTCCCGGAAGTCGGCGATGTGCCTGGCCAGGGTGCGTTCGCTGATCCCGAGGTTGCGCGCGATGACCCGGTGGCCGACGCCCTGGATCATCATGCGCAGGATGTTGGTGCGCATCCGGGAGATGACCTCCGGCGGGACCTCGGTGGCGCCGAGGAAGGGGCTGGAACGCTCCCAGAGGCGCTCGAACGAGTCGACCATGTAGGCGACGATCGCCTCGTCACTGATGAACGCGGCCTTCTCCGTGTCGTCGCGCACGGGTATGACGGCGATCCGCCGGTCGATGACGAAGAGTCTGGTGAACGGCTCCTCCAGGGTCCGGATCGCACCGCCGCCCTCGGTGATCCGCTCCACGTAGTGCCGCGCGGGAGCGGAGTAGCGGGCGCTGGGGTGGTACAGGACCCGGCGGGCCACTCCCCGCCGCAGCAGCGTCAGATCCGACTGGACCGCGACCTCGTCGACGGCCGTCTGGCGCCGGCTCCCGCCCGGCTGCGCGGTGAGGATCTCCACCTGGGCGGCCTCGACCAGGGCCCGGACCCGCTGGTTGATCTCCACCACGCCGTGGACGTACTCGACCGGTCCACCGGCGTGCAACTGCTGGTCCAGCGACCGATAAGCGCGGCTGAGTTCCTGCATGGCGGCGGGTATGGACACCGCCTGCGACAACAGGGAAAGGGCCTGCTTTTGCCAGGCGGAACTGAGTCTGCTGGCCAGCCATTCCGGATCGGTGGCCGTTACCACGGCCGGTTTTCCTTGGCCGATAACCAATAGACCGAGTTCGGCGAGCTCCGAGTATGGGCTGCTGAGATCCGCCTCGTTCACCTCGACGCTGCCACCAGCGGCAATCACCTCGAGATAGAGGGCTTTCGCCTCGGCGGACACGAAGTCGACATGCTCGTTGTCACGCTCGCCTCCGCTCGTCGAACCCACCCCTGGCTCCCCCTCTCAGGAAGTCGGAACATCCCTTCATCTGCCAGCACTCTACGCAAGCGCGGGAGCGCTTGGCACCCCACCGTTCGGTGGGTGGCCAAACGCTCCCGCTCGCTCCGCTTCCGTTCCGCCGTCCCTACCGCCGCGGCCGCCACACCACCAGGGCGCTGGACTGCTGCGCCGGCTGGTACGGCACCAGGTCCCGGCGGTAGGAGGCGTGCACCGCCGCCTCCCGGGCCTGCAGGGCCGCGCCGGCGCCCTCGACGGCGGCGGCGAGCTCGGCGACCCGGGCCTGGAGCGCGGCGACCTGGTTCTCCAGCTCGATGATCCGCTTGATCCCGGCCAGGTTGATGCCCTCGTCCTGGGAGAGCCGCTGCACCTCGCGCAGCTGCTGGATGTCCCGGGCCGAGTAGCGGCGGCCGCCGCCGCCGGTGCGGTCGGGACAGACCAGGCCGAGCCGGTCGTACTGGCGCAGCGTCTGCGGGTGCAGGCCGGAGAGCTCGGCGGCCACCGAGATCACGTAGACCGGGGTCTCCTCGGTGAGCACGTAGCCCGCCGCGGCGGCCCGGCGCGGGCGGGCACCGGGGCCGGGGCCGCCGGGCAGGCCGTCGCCCAACCCGACGCCGATGCCCTCGGCCCTGGTCTCCGCGGGCCTCGGGTCGGTGTTGCGCTCGGGGTTACGCATGGTCAGCTCACGCTCCCTCCGCCGCCTTGAACAGGGCGGCACGCGGGTCCTCGGACGCGGTGGCGTCGCGGTACTGCTCCAGTGCGCTCAGGGCCTCGCCGTCCACCTGCTGCGGGACCGTCACCTCGACGGTCACCAGCAGGTCGCCCCGGGTGCCGTCCTTGCGGGTGGCCCCCTTGCCGCGGGCCCGCAGGGTCAGGCCGTTGGCGCTGCCGGCCGGCAGCCGCAGCTTCACGGCCGGGCCGTTCAACGTCGGTACGTCGATGGTCCCGCCGAGCGCGGCTTCCGGGAAGGTGACCGGGACGGTCACCGTCAGGTTGTCGCCCTTGCGGCCGAAGACCGGGTGCGAGGTGACGTGCACGCTGACGTAGAGGTCACCGGGCTGGCCGCCGCGCTCGCCCTGGGCGCCCTTGCCCTTGAGCCGGATCCGCTGGGCGTCCTGCACCCCGGCGGGGATCCGCACCTGCATGGTGCGGGCCGAGCTGGCCCGGCCGCTGCCGTGGCAGTCGGGGCACGGGTCGTCGACGATCATGCCGCGGCCCTTGCAGTCGCGGCACGGCTCGGAGAGCGCGAAGGCGCCCTGGCCGCGGCTGACCGTGCCGGCGCCGACGCAGGTCGGGCAGACCCGCGGGGTGGTGCCGGCCTTGGCTCCGGTGCCCGAGCAGCTCCGGCAGGCGGCCTGGCTGGTCATCCGCAGCGGGACGGTGGCGCCGTCCACCGCCTCCTCGAAGCTGAGCGTGACCTCGGTCTCCACGTCGGCCCCGCGCCGCGGCTGGGCCTGCCGGCCGCCGCGGTTGAACAGGCCGCCGAAGACGTCGCCGATCCCGCCGCCGGCGCCGCCGCCCTGGGTGCCGCTGAACAGGTCGCCGAAGTCGAAGCTGTAGCCGTTGCCGCCGGGCCCGCCGGGGCGCATCCGGCCGGTGCCGAAGAGGCTGCGCGCTTCGTCGTACTCCTTGCGGCGCTTGTCGTCCGACAGGACGTCGTAGGCCTCGGAGATGTCCTTGAAGCGCTCCTCCGCCTTGGCGTCACCCTTGTTGGCGTCCGGGTGGAACTCGCGGGCGAGCTTGCGGTAGGTCTTCTTGATCTCCGCAGTGGTGGCGTCCTTGGGCACGCCGAGGACCTTGTAGTAGTCCTTCTCCACGTAGTCCTTCGTGCTCATGGCTGCTGCCACCTCCCGGGCTGGGTCGATACGGCGCTGCGGAGCCGCGCGTCACCGAAGGCGACGTGCGACCCCGCAGCGCACAGCGTGTCAGTTCTCGGCCGCACCGTCAGCCTCGGGGGCCGACGGACCGTCGCCATCCGGCCCGCCGGTGGCGGACTGGGTGCCGGGCTGCGGTTCCGCGACGGCCACCATCGCCGGGCGGATGATCCGCTCGCCGATCCGGTAGCCGGGCTGGAGCACCTGCACGCAGGTGTCCTCGGTGACCTCCGAGGAGTAGCTGTGCATCAGCGCCTCGTGCAGGTTCGGGTCGAAGGGCTCGCCCTCCTTGCCGAACTGCTGCAGGCCGAGCTTGGCGACGACCGTCTCCAGGTTGTCGGAGACCGACTTGAAACCGCCGGTCACCTCGCCGTGCTCGCGGGCCCGGCCGATGTCGTCCAGCACCGGGATCAGCGACTCCAGGATGTTGGAGACCGCGATCTCGCGCACCGTCAGCCGGTCGCGCTCGACCCGCTTGCGGTAGTTCTGGTACTCGGCCTGCAGCCGCTGCAGGTCGGCGGTGCGCTCGGCCAGCTCGCGCTTGGCCGAGGCGACCTCGTCACCCTCGGCGGCACCCTTGAGGGCTTCCTCGGCGGCCTTCACCACGGCCTCGTCGGCGTTGGAGTCGTCGCCGGGCTCCACGCCCTGCGCCTTCTCCGTCATGCGGCACCGCCCTTGGGCTTCTCGTCGTCGATGATCTCGGCGTCGACCACGTCGTCCTCGGGCTTGGCGTCGCTCGGGGCACCGGCGGCGGCCGCACCCGCGGCGTCGGCGTTGGCGTAGAGCGCCTGGCCGAGCTTCTGGGCGGTGGTGGAGACCTTCTCCGAGGCCTCGCGGATCGCCGCGATGTCCTCGCCCTTCAGGGCCTCCTTGAGCTCGCCGATCGCGCCCTCGACCTCGGTCTTGACGTCGCCCGGGAGCTTGTCGGTGTTGTCCGCGATGAACTTCTCGGTCGAGTAGACGAGCTGCTCGGCCTGGTTGCGGGTCTCCACGGCCTCGCGGCGCTTGTGGTCCTCCTCCGCGTACTGCTCGGCCTCGCGGGTCATCCGCTCGATGTCGTCCTTCGGCAGCGAGGAGCCGCCGGTGACGGTCATCCGCTGCTCCTTGCCGGTGCCGAGGTCCTTGGCACCGACGTGCATGATGCCGTTGGCGTCGATGTCGAAGGTGACCTCGATCTGCGGCAGGCCGCGCGGGGCCGGCGGCAGGCCGGTCAGCTCGAACATGCCGAGCTTCTTGTTGTACGCCGCGATCTCGCGCTCGCCCTGGTAGACCTGGATCTGCACGGAGGGCTGGTTGTCCTCGGCGGTGGTGAAGATCTCCGAGCGCTTGGTCGGGATCGTGGTGTTGCGCTCGATCAGCTTGGTCATGATGCCGCCCTTGGTCTCGATGCCGAGGGACAGCGGGGTGACGTCGAGCAGCAGGACGTCCTTGACCTCGCCCTTGAGCACGCCGGCCTGCAGCGCGGCGCCGATGGCCACGACCTCGTCCGGGTTGACGCCCTTGTTGGCGTCCTTGCCGCCGGTCAGCTCCTTGACGAGCTCGGCGACGGCGGGCATGCGGGTCGAGCCACCGACCAGGACGACGTGGTCGATCTCGGAGAGCGAGATGCCGGCGTCCTTGATCACGTTGTGGAACGGGACCTTGCAGCGCTCCAGCAGGTCCGCGGTCAGCTGCTGGAACTGGGCCCGGGTGAGCTTCTCGTCCAGGTGCAGCGGGCCCTCGGCGGAGGCCGTGATGTAGGGCAGGTTGATCGAGGTCTCGGAGGACGAGGAGAGCTCGATCTTGGCCTTCTCGGCCGCCTCGCGCAGGCGCTGCAGCGCCATCTTGTCCTTGGACAGGTCGACGCCGTGGCCGGCCTGGAAGGTCTTCACCAGGTGGTCGACGACGCGCTGGTCCCAGTCGTCACCACCGAGGTGGTTGTCACCGTTGGTGGCCTTGACCTCGACCACGCCGTCGCCGATCTCCAGCAGCGAGACGTCGAAGGTGCCGCCGCCGAGGTCGAAGACCAGAATGGTCTGGTCGTCCTTGTCCAGGCCGTAGGCGAGGGCGGCGGCGGTCGGCTCGTTGACGATGCGCAGGACGTTGAGGCCCGCGATCTCACCGGCCTCCTTGGTGGCCTGCCGCTCGGAGTCGTTGAAGTAGGCCGGGACGGTGATGACCGCGTCGGTCACCGTCTCGCCCAGGTACGCCTCGGCGTCGCGCTTCAGCTTCTGCAGGATGAAGGCGCTGATCTGCTGCGGGTTGAAGTCCTTGCCGTCGATCGCGACCTTCCACCCGGTGCCCATGTGGCGCTTGACCGAGCGGATGGTGCGGTCGACGTTGGTCACGGCCTGGCGCTTGGCGACCTCGCCGACCAGCACCTCGCCGTTCTTCGCGAAGGCGACGACGGACGGCGTGGTCCGGGCGCCCTCGGCGTTGGTGATGACGGTGGGCTCACCGCCTTCGAGAACACTGACGACCGAGTTCGTCGTGCCGAGGTCGATACCGACCGCGCGTGCCATCTGGATACCTCCACGAGAGTTGAGCTTTACGCGCTCAAGCATGCCCCAGCCCCGTGTGCGCGTCAACAGGGCTGAGTCATGGCCGCTCAACTTTTATGCGGCCCTTACTGTGGCGGTTCCTTTTTGGTCCTTATGGGCGAGTATGGGCTTACGTGACTGCCGCCATACCTTGAGCATCTTCTTAAGGGGTGCTACAGGGCGATAAGGTCCGGCCGGTGGGTGGTTAAGTTACCCACGAGTACACTTGACCGACCTCTACCCTCACCCGCCGCTGGAGTACGGAGAAGCCGGATGCAGCTAGCAGCGATCCTCATCTCACTGGGCACGACCGCGGTCGGCGTCGCGCTGTTCGCTCGGGCCATCGCGAAGATCTTCCGGTTCGTCCGCCTCGGTCAGCCCGTCCCGGCCGGGGCGCGGATCAACGACCCGGTGGCCCGTACGGTGACCCTGGTCCGGGAGTTCCTCGGCCACAGCCGGATGAACAAGTGGGGCATCGTCGGCATCGCCCACTGGTGCGTCGCCGTCGGCTTCTACGCGCTGATCCTCACCCTGGTCGGCGCCTTCGGACAGCTCTTCGACCCCGACTTCTCGGTGCCGATCATCGGTGACTGGACGCCGTACCTGGTCTTCCAGGAGCTGCTCGGCCTGGTGACCTTCCTCGGCATCGCGGTGCTGACCGTGATCCGCCAGCTGAGCCTGCCGAACCGGGCGGTCCGCAAGTCCCGCTTCGCCGGCTCCAACATGGGCTTCGCCTACTTCATCGAGGCCGTCATCCTGATCATCGGGGTGGCGATCCTGACCCTGCGTGGTCTGGAGGGCGCGCAGGCCGGCGTGAACCACTACTCCGCGGCGTACGTCGTCTCGTACCCGCTGGTGAAGCTGTTCTCCGGGCTGAGCGTGGGCACCCTGCACAACCTGCTCTGGCTGGTCGCGACGATCAAGATCTCGGTCTCCTTCATCTGGATGATCGTGGTCTCGCTCAACACCGACATGGGCATCGCCTGGCACCGCTTCCTGGGCTTCCCGAACATCTGGTTCAAGCGGAACGCCGACGGCGCCGTTGCGCTCGGCGCGCTGCAGCCGATGACCAGCGCCGGCCAGCCGATCGACTTCGACGACCCGGCCGACGACGCGGTCTTCGGCGTCTCCCAGGTCGAGCACTTCTCCTGGAAGGGCATCCTCGACTTCTCCACCTGCACCGAGTGCGGGCGTTGCCAGTCGCAGTGCCCGGCCTGGAACACCGGCAAGCCGCTCTCGCCCAAGCTGCTGATCATGTCGCTGCGCGACCACGCCTACGCCAAGGCGCCGTACCTGCTGGCCGGCGGCGGCAAGAACGCGGAGGGCGAGGAGCAGGCCACCGCCGAGCAGCTGGCCGGCGTGCCGGCGGCGGCGCTGGCCGAGGCCGAGCGTCCGCTGATCGGCACCGCCGAGGCCCCTGAGTCTGGAATTTTGGGCGGCGTCATCGACCCCGACGTGCTCTGGTCCTGCACCACCTGCGGCGCCTGCGTCGAGCAGTGCCCGGTGGACATCGAGCACATCGACCACATCGTCGACATGCGCCGCTACCAGGTGATGATCGAGTCCTCGTTCCCGACCGAGGCCGGGACGATGCTCAAGAACCTGGAGAACAAGGGCAACCCGTGGGGCATGGCCACCAAGGCCCGCCTGGACTGGGTCAAGGAGCTCAAGAAGGAGACCGGCATCGAGGTGCCGGTGATCGGTGAGGACATCGAGCCCGCCGACGTCGAGTACCTCTACTGGGTCGGCTGCGCCGGTGCGTTGGAGGACCGGGCCAAGAAGACCACCAAGGCCTTCGCCGAACTCCTGCACACCGCGGGCGTGCAGTTCGCGATCCTCGGCAAGGGCGAGTCCTGCACCGGTGACTCGGCCCGCCGACTGGGCAACGAGTTCCTCTTCCAGATGCTCGGCGCACAGAACGTCGAATCGCTGAACGAGGCGCTGGAAGGCGCCCCGAAGAAGCGGATCGTGGCCACCTGCCCGCACTGCTTCAACACCATCGCCAACGAATACCCGCAACTCGGTGGGCATTTCGAGGTGATCCACCACACCCAGCTGCTCCAGCACCTGATCGACGAGGGCAAGCTGATCCCGGTCAACCCGGTCGAGGGTCTGATCACCTACCACGACCCGTGCTACCTGGGCCGCCACAACAAGGTCTACAGCCCGCCGCGCGAGATCATGGACAAGGTCCCCGGCCTGCGCCAGCAGGAGATGCACCGCCACAAGGAGCGCGGCTTCTGCTGCGGCGCCGGTGGTGCGCGGATGTGGATGGAGGAGCGGATCGGCAAGCGGATCAACGTGGAGCGGGTCGACGAGGCGCTGTCGCTCAACCCCGACATCGTCTCCACCGCCTGCCCGTTCTGCCTGGTGATGCTCTCCGACTCGGTCAACGGCAAGAAGAACGAGGGCGCGGCCAAGGAGCACCTGAAGGTGGTCGACGTCGCGCAGCTGCTGCTCGATTCGGTGAAGGCCGTCCCGGCGGTCGAGGAGACCGTCCAGGTGTGAGCCGCGCCGCGTGACGCTTCGGGCGCCGCGCGAATGTGCTCGCGCGGCAACGCCTCACATATGATTCCTGCCCCGGGCGGTTACCGCCCGGGGCAGGCTGCTTACTCTCGAACTCAACTCATATTCTCGACTTTGCAACGAACTGGGAACGCGGTACGGGGGCTGCGGCCACCTGCCCGGCGGCTGCCACCCCGGGCAGCGGGCCGGGCCACGACCGAGCACCCAAGCGGACCTGGCGGCACTCCACGCCAGGTCGCTGACCGGAACCAAGGGGAGAAACGCACTATGACCCAGGCGATCATGCTGGTCGGCGGTCAGGGCACCCGGCTGCGCCCGCTCACCACCCACACTCCGAAGCCCATGCTCCCGGTGGCGGGTGTGCCCTTCATCGCGCACCAGCTCGCCCGGGCCGCGGCCGCCGGGGTGACCCGCGTGGTCCTGGCCACCTCCTACCTGGCCGAGGTCTTCGAGGATCACTTCGCGGACGGCTCGCCCTACGGGCTGGAGCTGATCTACCTGACCGAGCGCGAGCCGCTCGGCACCGGCGGGGCGATCCGCAACGCCGCCGAGGGCCTGACCTGCGGCCCGGACGAGCCGGTCCTGATCTTCAACGGCGACATCCTCTCCGGGCTCGACATCGCCGCGCTGCGCGACGGCCACGTGGCCGCTGGCGCCGACGTCACCCTGCACCTGACCCGGGTCGAGGACCCGCGCGCCTTCGGCCTGGTGCCGACCGACGCGCAGGGCCGGGTGCTGGAGTTCCTGGAGAAGCCGGAGACCCCCGAGCAGATCGTCACCGACCAGATCAACGCGGGCTGCTACGTCTTCACCCGTTCGGTGATCGACCGGATCCCGGCCGGCCGGGTGGTCTCGGTGGAGCGCGAGACCTTCCCCGAGCTGCTGGAGACCGGCGCCCTGCTGCGCGGCGTGGTCGACACCTCGTACTGGCTGGACCTCGGCACCCCGGCCGCCTTCGTCCGCGGCTCGGCCGACCTGGTGCTCGGCCGGGTCGACTCCCCGGCGGTCCCCGGCCCGACCGGTGACGCGCTGCTGCTGGACGGCGCCACCGTCGACCCGGCCGCCGTGCTCAGCTCGGGCACCGTGGTCGCCGCCGGTGCGGTGGTCGGCGCCGGCGCGATCGTCGAGGGCAGCGTGATCCTGCCCGGCGCGGTGATCGGCGCGGACGCCTTCGTGAAGGACTCGATCGTGGGCTCCTTCGCGAGCATCGGCGACCGCACCTCGCTGGACGGCGCGGTGATCGGCGACGGTGCGCAGGTCGAGTCGGACAACGAGCTCCCGAACGGGATCCGGGTCGCCTGTGGCACGCTGCTGCCGGTCGGCGCGGTGCGGATCAGCGCCGGCCCCGGCGGGTGCCCCGCGGGCGAGACCTCGGCGGCGGCGGTGCACGGGTCGGTGCTGCAGAAGTAGGCGGGCCAACAGGAGGCGGGTCAACGAAGGAGCTCGGCTGCCGGGGGACGGCGGCCGGGCTCCTTCGTACGTGGGGCGGTGGGGGCGCGGGGGCGTGCGGGTGCGGTGTGCGTCACAGCCGTGCTGCAAACGCCCCGGAACGGCTGAGCGGTCCAAACGCGGGTCGCCTTTCCGGGTACCTTCGGAGAGTGGCTGGCAACGGATTTCTGAGCGGGCGGGGCGGCGGCGAACGCGGGTACCCCGCCCGGGGGGCGTCGTACGAGCCGACCGAGCCCTACGAGGTGGACCCGTACCAGGCGGACGCGCCCGGGAACACCCGGGCGTTCCCGGTGGGGGAGCCCGAGTACCTCGGCAACGACGGGCGGCGGCAGCCGTACCCGCCCGGGCGGACGTACCCGGACCAGGGCTACGCCGGCGCCGGCGACCCGACCTACCCGGACCGCGGCTACCCGGACCCGGCGTACCCGTACGCCGGCGAGCCCTACGCCGGAGAGCCTTACGCGGGGGACCCCGGTCACGCCGACGACCCGACCTCCGCCGGCTCGTCCGCCGGCTCGTCCCGGGCCGAGGACCACGTGGCCACCTACCGCGCCGGCGGCCGCACCGCGCCCCGGGCCACCGGCCCGCGGTTGCCTTGGCGCGAGCTGCTGATCGGCATCTACCGCGCCCCGGCCCGCACCTTCGACCAGATGCGCGACCACCAGGTCTGGCTGCCGGCGCTCTCCGTCTCGCTGCTCTACGGCGTGCTCGCCGTCCTGGGCTTCGGCGACACCCACAACGAGGTCGTCAACGCCACGCTCAGCACGGCCGTGTGGTCGATGCTGCTGGCCGCGTTCGCCTTCTCGCTGGTCGGCCTGACGCTCGGCGCGGTCACCTACGCGCTCGCCCGCCAGCTGGGCGGCGCCGGCCCGTGGGCCGCCACGGTGGGGCTCTCGGTGCTGATCGGGTGGACCAGCGACGTGCCGCGGCTGCTGCTCGCCCTCTTCCTGCCCAGCGGCAACCCGGTGGTGCAGCTGGTCGGCTGGCTGACCTGGGCGTTCTGCGCGGTGCTGCTGACCACCCTGATCCGCCGGGTGCACGACCTGCCCTGGGGCAAGGCCGCCGGCGCGGTGTCGCTGCAACTGCTGGTGCTGCTGGTGCTGCTCAAGCTGCCGACCCTGGGCTGAGCGCCCGCTCCCTTCCGCCTCCCTCTTGCCCTCCCGGCCTCTTGCCCTCCCCCTTCGTTCCCTTCCCTTCTCCTTCCCTTCCTTCCCCTCCCCTCCCCCCGTCCCCTTCCTCCGGAGCCACCGAATGACCCTCCCCACCACCCGCGTCAGCTTCCCCGGCGGCGCGGTGACCGGTGAGTCCACCGTCCTCGCCGGCCACCCGCTCGGCGACGGCCGGTACGGCGTCGTCACCGCCGAGACCCCGTTCCACCCGCTCGACCACACCTGGCCCGACCAGCCCGCCGACACCGGCACGCTGACCGTGGACGGGGTCGAGCTGGCGGTGGTGGACTGCCTGACCGGCGCGGTGGACCCGGAGCGCGGGGAGCTGCTGGTGGGCGCCGACATCCCGGTGCGGCGCGGCGACGAGGCCTGGTCCTGGCTGGTGGTGCACGTGCTGGCCGAGGCACCCGCCGCGCCGCTGGAGGGCCGTCCGGTGACCCTGGCCGTGGACGCCGAGCGCCGCGCCGCGCTCTCCGCCTCGCACACCGGCTGCCACCTGCTGGCGCTGGCCCTGAACGCCGCCCTGGCCCCCCGCTGGCGCAAGGACCCGGGCCGCGCCGACGCCTTCGGCAACCCGGACTTCGACAGCCTGGCGATGGCCTCCTCGGTGATGGACACCGAGGCCAGCACCGACGTCTACCGGCTCGGCAAGTCGCTGCGGAAGAAGGGCTTCACCGCGGACGCCGCCGACGACCTGCCCGCCCTGGCGGACGCGCTGTCCGCGATCACCGCCGAGGTGAACGAGCGGCTCGCGGCCTGGGTCGCGGCCGACGCCCCGGTCCGGGTCGAGGTGCCCGGCCCCGAGCTGACCGCCCGCCGCCGCTGGCACTGCGAGCTCCCGGCCGGCTCCGCGGACATCGCCTGCGGCGGCACCCACCTGCACCGGCTCGGCCAGCTCTCGGCCCTGGAGACGGAGCTGACCCTCTCCGCCGACGGCAGCGAGCTGACGGCGGTGACCCGCCCCAAGCGCATCTGATCCGCCCCCCGGGTCGGCAACAACACGCGAAGAGGGCCCGCAGCACACCGCTGGGGCCCTCTTTTTCCGCTTGGTCGTCCTAGCTCAAACTGTTCAGACCATCAGACGTCCGTCCGGTGGAAGTTCAGGTAGGAGCGCGACGGCGTCGGCCCGCGCTGCCCCTGGTACCGCGAGCCGTAGCGCTCGGAGCCGTAGGGGTGCTCGGAGGGCGAGGAGAGCCGGAACAGGCAGAGCTGCCCGATCTTCATCCCCGGGTAGAGCTTGATCGGCAGCGTGGCGACGTTCGACAGCTCCAGCGTGACGTGACCGCTGAAGCCCGGGTCGATGAAGCCGGCCGTCGAGTGCGTCAGCAGCCCGAGCCGCCCGAGGCTCGACTTGCCCTCCAGCCGGGAGGCCACGTCGTCCGGCAGCGTGATCACCTCGTACGTCGAGGCGAGCACGAACTCGCCCGGGTGCAGGATGAACGCGTCGTCGCCCTCCGGCTCGACCAGCCGGGTCAGGTCCGGCTGCTCCTCGGAGGGGTCGATGTGCGGATACCGGTGGTTCTCGAACACCCGGAAGAACCGGTCCAGCCGGACGTCGATACTGGACGGCTGGACCATGGCCGGGTCGAACGGGTCGATGGTGACCCGACCCTTGTCGATCTCGGTACGGATGTCTTTGTCGGAGAGCAGCACGCCACCGAGGTTACGTGCTCGCGCGGGCGTCCTCCCAATCCGTTCACCATCCGGCGCCGTCCCGCACACCCGTGCGGGACGCCACCGGACGCCCACCCGGCCCTCAGGCCGGGAAGGCCGCGGCCTCCAGCCGCAGCGCCCGCGCCAGCTGCGGCGGGGTCAACGCACTCACATCGGCCGGCACCGAACTGCGCAGCCGCCCGCACTGCGGACACCGGATCAACCGCCCTGGCCCGAGCCGCGCCGCACCCAGGCTCCGCAACGGCCACGTCTTGGTACTGAACAGGTGCCCCTCGACACAACGAACAACGGTCTGCCGCTCCATCGATCCCCTTCCCACGCATCCCCGAACACGGCCGCGCCCCCACAGCCCGAGGCCCGCAGCCGCAGCACGACAGCGTCACATTAGGGGATCTTCCGGACATCCCCACCACGGCTCGCCGCCACTGCCCACGCCCACGGTACCGACGAAGGCATTTAGGCGTCCGGCCTGGGATGGGGTAGCATGATGCAAGATCGAGCCGTCCCTGACGGGTCGTCACACGCGGGCGTAGTTTAATGGTAGAACATGAGCTTCCCAAGCTTAGAGCGCGAGTTCGATTCTCGTCGCCCGCTCCGAAGGAAAGCCCCAGGCCGGTGGCCTGGGGCTTTCTTGTTGTCTGGAAACGAGTTCGGGTCGCGAGGGTGCTGGCCATGCCGCTGATCCGTGCCGCTCGAACCGTCCGAAGCCATGACCCGTGGTCGGGCGCTCGCCCTGCTGGCGGCGCTCCCGGTCTCACTGATGCCGACGCCTTCGGACAACGGATCGTCGACGAAGTCGAGGCCCTCCTGGCCGGCCCCTGGCCGCCGGTGGCGTGAGTCCCGTGCCGAGGAGGACCGCCCGCGGGATTCTGGTCGGGGTGGTCCATCTGCTCCACCGCGTCGCGCTGTGGCGGGTACGGTGTGGCGTATGGACGCATACGGAGTACAAGGTACGGGTGGGGACGTCGAGTTGGGCAAGGAGCAGGCCGATGCGTTGACCGCGCGGATCGTTGCTGCCTATGACGCCTCCGGGGTGGCCATGGAGGCGGCGGATCGGGCGGCGCGGGAGGTGGGGGCGTCGGCGGGGGAGCGGTTGTTGGTGGTGGCGCGGGCGTTGCGGGGGTGGGCGTTCGGGGACGTGGCGGCGTTCACGTTGATCTACGGGTCGCCGGTGCCCGGGTACCACGCGCCGCAGGAGACGGTGGCGCCGGCCTCGCGGACGCCTGCGGTGTTGGCGGGGATCGTGCGGGCGGCCCTGGAGGCGGGCGAACTGACGCCGCCGAAGCGGCCGTTGCCGGGGCCGTCGTTGCTGCTGCCGGCGGCGGTGGAGTTGTTCGGGGGGCTGCCCGAGGCGCCGTTCGCGGATGTCGTCGAGCGCGGGATCGTGTTGTGGAGCAGCCTGATCGGGTTGTTGGTGTTCCAGGTGTTCAGTCGGACGCACGACAGCGTGCGGGACGAGGGTGCGTTCTTCGACTTCGCGATTGCGGTGGCGGCCGAGGGGATCGGCCTGGAGGTGCCGGTGGGGGAGTGAGGGCGGGAGTGCAGGGGGTGGCGGGGGCGGCGGGGGTGGAGCGAGGGGGCTCAGGTGCGGGCTCGCCACCAGGCGATGGTGGCCTCGAGCTGCTCCTCGAGGGGCGTGGCCCGGACGGTGAAGGCGGCCTCGTAGGCGGTGGCGTCGATGACGAACGGGCGGTCGAACTGGTAGCGGATCTCCTTCAGTTCGCGCAGCAGCGGGGAGAAGAGGCCGGCCACGGTGAGCAGGGCCGGCGCGAGCGGGCGGACGGTGACCGGGCCGGTGCCGGCCCGGTCGGCGAGCAGGTCGACCATCTGCCGGGTGGACCGGGCGGGAGCCGTGGGGACGTGCCAGGGGCGGCCCCAGGCGCGTTCCGCGTCGGCGAGTTCGACCAGGGCGCGGGCCACGTCGGGGAGGTAGCTCCAGCTGTGCGGGGCGGCCGGGTCGCCGAGGGCGGTGACGGGCTTGCCGCGCAGCAGGCGGGGCATGACCCGGGCGGCCAGATGGCCGCCGGCGGTGACGCCGGGGCCGAAGAAGTCGGCGGCGCGCAGCTCGACGGCCCGGATCCGGCCCTGCTCGTGCAACTGTCGGGCGGTTTCCCAGCCGGCGGCGCGCACCCGGCCCTTGGGGCCGGTGGCCGCGAGCGGCAGGTCCTCGGTGAGCGGGCCGGTCACCGGGCCGTAGCCGTAGAGGTTGCCCAGCATGACCAGGACGGCGCCGCTCGTCTCGGCCGCGGTGCAGAGCGCGGTGACCAGTGGCGGCCAGCCGTCGGCCCAGCGGTGGTAGGGCGGTGCGGCGCAGCCGAGGATCGCGGTCGCGCCGCGGGCGGCCTCGGTGAGTCGTTCGCCGTCCGTCGCGTCCAGGGCGAGGTGCTCGATGCCGGGCTCGGGCGGGCGGCCCGACCTGGTGACGACCCGGACCGCGTGACCCCGGTCGGCCAGCAGTCGGGCGGTGGCGGCCCCGGCGGGACCGGATCCTACGACGAGGTAAAGGCTCACCGGGGCACCCTAACGCTCGGTCGGGGGCGTCGGGGTGGACCGGGTGCGGCCGAATCGAACTCACGGTTTATGGTCCGGGGGACAGTGCAGGAATCGATCGGCGATCGCGGGGCGGGTGGACAGCGATGACGGAGCAGAGCCGGAGCACGATCGACTCGGAGCGAACGGTCGTACCCGATCCACCACCGATGGGGATGGGGACAGAGGAGACAGAGACACCGCAGCAACAGCAACAGCGGCGCCCCGCCGCCCGGCACCGCGCCCGGCGGCGCCCGGCCGCCCCGCGGATCGGGTCGCTGGAGCTGCTGGTGGTCGGCATGGTGCTGCTGCTGGCGGGGCGGCAGTGGCTGGCGGGCTGGTTCACGGCGCCCGCGGTGCAGGCCTGGGCGACGGTCTTCGTGGCGATCTGCGTGCAGGCGGTCCCGTTCCTGGTGCTGGGCACGGTGCTCTCCGCGGCGATCACCGCGCTGGTGCCGGCCGGCTTCCTGCAGCGGGCGCTGCCGAAGCGGGCGGTGCTGGCGGTGCCGGCGGCGGGGCTGGCCGGTGCGGTGCTGCCGGGCTGCGAGTGCGCCTCGGTGCCGGTGGCGGACGGGCTGATCGCGCGCGGGGTGGCGCCCGCCGCCGCGTTGGCCTTCCTGCTCTCGGCGCCGGCGATCAACCCGGTGGTGCTCACTGCGACGGCGGTCGCCTTCCCGGGGCACCCGGAGATGGTGCTGGCCCGGTTCGCGGCGTCGCTGGGCACGGCGGTGGTGGTGGGCTGGCTGTGGGCGCGGTTCGGGCGGCCGGAGTGGCTGCGGCCGTCGGCGTGGCGGGAGCGGTCGGCCGACGAGGGGCGCTGGACGGCGTTCCGCGGGGCGTTCGCCCACGAATTCCTGCACGCCTCGGGCTTCCTGGTGATCGGCGGCATCACCGCGGCCACGCTGAACGTGGTGGTGCCGCGGCAGTGGCTCGGCGGCGTGGCCCAGGTGCCGGGGGTCTCGCTGCTGGTGCTGGCCCTGCTGGCGGTGGTGCTGGCGGTCTGTTCGGAGGCGGACGCGTTCGTGGCGGCCAGTCTCAGCGCGTTCCCGCTCGCGGCCCGGCTGGCCTTCATGGTGGTCGGGCCGATGGTGGACGTGAAGCTGGTGGCGATGCAGGCCGGCACCTTCGGCTGGAAGTTCGCCTGGCGGTTCTCCGCCACCACGTTCACGGTCGCCGTGGCGGCCTCGGCGCTGGCTGGGTGGTGGTTGGCATGAGGCGTGAGGTGCAGGCGATCCTGCTGGTGCTGCTGGGGTCCGCGGTGCTGCGGATCTCGCTCTTCAGCGACGCCTATCTGCGGTACGTCCGGGCGGCGCTGCGGCCCTACCTGGTCACGGCCGGGGTGCTGGTGGTGGCGCTCGGGCTGCTGACCGCGGCAGCGGTGCTGCGCGAGGGCCGGAAGCCGGAGGGCGAGGGCGACGCGGACGCCGGGCACGCCGGGCACGCCGGGCACGCCGAGCAGCTCGGGCAGCCCAAGCCGCCCGAGGAGCACAGCCACGGCCACTCCCACGCCCACGGCCCCCGGATCGCCTGGCTGCTCACCCTCCCCGTGATCGCGATCCTGCTGGTCGCCCCGCCCGCCCTCGGCTCGTACACCGCCCAGCACGCCGGCAACACCGTGGCCAAGCCGGACGCGGCCGCCACCGGCTTCCCGCCGCTGCCCGCCGGCGACCCGCTGGCGCTGACGCTCTCCGAGTTCGACGTCCGGGCCGCCTGGGACACCAAGAAGCCGCTGCAGGACCGCCGGGTGAAGCTGCTCGGGTTCGTCACGCCGAAGAGCGGCGGCGGCTGGTACGTCACCCGGCTGGTGATCAGCTGCTGCGCGGCCGACGCGTTGACCTACAAGGTCGAGGTCCGCGGTGCCCCGATGCCGCCGGCGAACAGCTGGGTGGAGGTGATCGGCAGCTGGCAGCCGGAGCCGACGCAGACCCAGTCCGACGCCGTGCCGGCCCTCAACGCGACCCAGGTGACCGGGGTTCCCCAACCCCGCGATCCGTATGAGTGACAGTCGTCACGACCAGCCCGGTGTAACGGATTTGACTGCCAGTGGCGTCTACCCCCGCAGGGGGATTTCACTCTCAGGAACGAGGTTTGACGGTGAGGACCACCCGGCGCACCACCCTGCTGCTGACCGGCGGCATCGCGATAGCGGCCGTGCTCGCACTGGTCCCCACCTCGCCGGGTTCCGGCGGCCACCCGGTGGCCGCCGGTGCCACGCCGGTGGGGACCGCGCCGTCCCCGGGGGTCGGCCAGCCCAGCGCCTCCGCCACCCCGCCCTGGGACGGCAAGGTCGACGTGATCGGTGACGGGTCCACCTCGTACACGGGCCCGGAGCCCAAGCAGCCGGTGCCGCAGAAGCTCAAGCCCGGCGAGAAGCCGCCGCAGTTCGTGGTCTTCTCCTGGGACGGCGCGCTGGAGGGCGACGAGCACCTCTTCTCGCACTTCCTCCAGGTGGCGGAGCAGAGCAACGCCCAGATGACGTTCTTCCTGAGCGGCATCTACCTGCTGCCCAACTCCAAGCGCTACCTCTACCAGCCGCCCCAGCACCCGGTCGGCACCTCGGCCATCGACTTCCCGACCGACCAGCACATCAGGGACACCCTGACCCAGCTGCGGCAGGCCTGGGCGGACGGTGACGAGATCGGCACCCACTTCAACGGGCACTTCTGCGCGCCCGACCCCGGCAGCGGCGGCACCTGGAGCAGCGCGGACTGGCTGAGCGAGACCAAGCAGGCCTACTCCTTCGTGGAGAACTGGAAGACCAACACGGGCTACACCGACATCCCGCCGCTGCCCTTCGACTACCAGCGCGAGCTGGTCGGCGGTCGGGCGCCGTGCCTGGAGGGCCAGAAGAACCTGCTGCCGGTCGAGAAGCAGCTCGGCTGGCGCTACGACGCCAGCTCGCCCGGCGACTTCCAGATCTGGCCGACCAAGGCCGACGGCATCTGGAACTTCCCGCTGGAGGAGATCCCGTATCCGAACCAGAACTTCCAGGTCCTCACGATGGACTTCAACTTCCTGGCCAACCAGTCGGGCGGCAACCCGTCGGACGACACCTCGAAGTACGCCGGCTGGGAGAAGGAGGCCCGGGACGGTTACCTGAACGGCTTCGAGCGGGCCTACAACGGCAGCCGGGCGCCAATGTTCATCGGGAACCACTTCGAGACCTGGAACGGCGGCATCTACATGCAGGCGGTCGAGGACGTGATGCGCACCGTCTGCACCAAGCCGGACGTGCGCTGCGTCTCGTTCAAGGAGATGGCCGACTGGATGGACGTCCAGGACCCCAAGGTGCTCTCCCAGCTGCGCACCCTGGACCCGGGCCAGGCCCCGGACTGGTCGACCTTCATCAAGTGACGGACCGGCCCGGGGGGGGGGGGGGGCAAGGAAACAGGGGGGGGGGGGGGGGGGGGGGGGGGGGGGGGGGGGGGGGGGGGGGGGGGTCGGCTGGGGCACTCCCCCCCCCCCCCCCCCCAGGCCGGGCGGTCAGCCGATCGCCTGGTCCTTCATGTAGCTGCTCCAGATGTCCTCGGGATAGGCGGTGGCCGCCGCCGACTTCGAGGGGTCGCCCTGCCCGTCCAGCGGCAGCGTCTGCACGCTCTTCGCGTCCAGCCGGAACACCGAGACCGCGGTGGAGACCTGGCCGCTGTAGCCGACGAACCAGCCCGCGGTGTTGTCCTGGGTGGTGCCGTTCTTACCGGCAGCCGCCCGTCCCGGCAGCCGGGCGTCCGCTCCGGTGCCGTGCTGCACCGCGCCCACCAGCGCCGCATCGACCTGCTGCGCCACCTGCGGGCTCAGCGCCCGGGTGGCGGCCGGCTTGGCCACGTCGACGGCGGCGCCGTTGCGGGTGATCCGCAGCACCGAGTAGGGGTCGGTGTGCATGCCCCCGGTGGCGAAGGTGCTGTAGGCGTCGGCCATCCGGACCGCGCTCGGGGTGGAGTTGCCCAGCGAGAAGGACGGCACCTGGGCGCCCATGCTCTCCGGCAGCAGCCCGAGGCCGAGCGCGGTCTGCCGGACCTGGTCCAGGCCGACGTCGAGGCCGAGCTGCATCATCGGGCTGTTGACGTTCTGCTCCACCGCGTCCTGGAGGCTGATGGTCCCCCAGGACTTGGCGCCGTCGTTGGTCCCCTTGACGATCTTCCCGTTGCGGTCCCAGTACGGGCCCTCCGGGGTCTGCATCGGCGCCTGGTCGTCGCCGTTGTAGGGGCTGGTGGGGGAGACGGGGGTGCGGCCGGCGTCGACCTGCTTCTGCACGCCCTGGCCGAGCGCCGCGGCGTACACGAACGGCGTGAACGAGGTGCCGGCCGGCACGATCGACGCGTTCGCGTTGTCGAAGCCCTGTTTGAGGTAGTCGGGGCCGCCGTAGACGGCGAGCACCCGCCCGTCGGTGGCCAGTGAGGCGGCACCCACCCGCAGTTGGTCGTCGGCCTTCAGCCGGCTGGACGCGGCCTTCACGGCGGCGGTCAGCGCGGCCTCCTTCGGCTTCTCGAAGGTGGTGTAGATCTGGTAGCCGCCGAGGTCGAACTGGGCGTCGGTGATGTTGGTGTGCGCGATGACGTACTGCTTGGCCATGTCCACCAGGTAGCCGGTCTGGCCGGTGAGGCCGGGCTGCCTGGGCGGGTCGATCGGCTCGGGGAAGGTGGTGTACTGGGCGCGCTCGGCCGGCGTGAGCTTGCCGATCTTGACCATCCGGTCCAGGATCCACTTCCACCGCGCCACCGCCCGCTGGTGGTTCTCCGGGCTGATCGCCGGGTCGTACAGTCCGGCGCCCTTGAGCAGCGAGGCCAGGAAGGCGCCCTGGCTGGGGTTGAGCTGCGAGGCGTCCACGCCGTAGTACGCCTGGGCGGCCCGCTCGATCCCGTAGGCGCCGCGGCCGTACCAACTGGTGTTGAGGTAGCCCTCCAGGATCTGCTGCTTGCTGTCCTTGTCGTCGAGCTTGATCGCCATGAATATCTCGGTGAGCTTGCGGCTGATCGTCTGGCGCTGGTTGAGGTAGGCGTTCTTCACGTACTGCTGCGTGATGGTGGAGCCGCCCTGGGTCGCGCCGCCGGTGGCCATGTTGCGCACGGCCCGGAGCATGCCGGTGGGGGAGACGCCGTCGTCGGTGTAGAACGTCTCGTTCTCGGCCGCCAGCGTCGCCCACTGCACGCCCTGCGGGATCTGGCCGAGCGGGATGTCCTCCCGGTTGATGTCGCCGGTGCGGGCCATCTCGGTGCCGTCGGCCCAGTAGTAGACGTTGTTCTGCTGGGTGGCGAAGGCCTTGAGGTCGGTGGGGATGTCCGTGTCGTAGTACGCGTAGCCGATCACACCGACCAGGCAGACGGTGCTCAGCAGCACGATCCGCACCAGGTGCCGCCAGGACGGCAGCCAGCGGCGCAGCCCGGTGCGGTCCGGGCGCGGGTAGCCCTTGGGGCGCCGGCGCGCGGGGTTGACCAGGGCCAGGCACCACTGGCGGAGCCGGAGGCCGGCGGCTCTGGCCAACCGGCCGCCGGTGGCCTTGGCGTGCCGCTCGGCTCGATGCCTGCTGTTGGCCGGCATGTGTCTCCTGTGGTCGTCCCTGCGTTCGAGCTCCTCCGTATAAGACGACAGTATGGACAGGTTTGGTTACACCCCTGAGGCGGGGTCCGTCAGGGGAGACGGGCCAGGTGCACCACGTCCGGGACGCCGTGGCCGACGGCGATCTCCACGGTCTGCACCTCGGTGAAGCCGGCCGCGCGCAGCGCCTCCTCGAAGGCGGCGGAGGGCTGTGCGCTCCACACCGCGAGGATCCCGCCCGGGTTCAGCCGGGCGCGGGCGTCGGCCAGCCCGGCCGGTCCGTAGAGGCCGGCGTTGGCCTCGGTGACGGTCCAGTCGGGGCCGTTGTCGATGTCGAGGCAGAGCGCGTCGTAGCGGTCGTCGGTGCCGGCCAGGTACTCGACCAGGTCGGTGTGCAGCACGGCGACCCGGGGATCGGCCAGGGCCGCCGCGGTGATCGCGCCGAGCGGCCCGGTGCGGTGCCAGTCGATGATCGCGTCCTCCCGCTCGGCCACCGCGATCCGGCCCCAGCGCGGCTCGGCCGCCGCGTGCGCCAGCGAGAACCCGACGCCGAGGCCGCCGATCAGCACGCTCGGCCGGTCGGCGGTCAGCCGCTCCAGCGCCGCGTCGACCAGCAGGCGCTCGGATCGGCCGTCGGCGGTGTCCATCAGGAAGCAGCCGTTGGCGATGATCTCGTGGTCCGCGCCGCGCCGGCGCAGCACCACCTCGCCGTACGGGCCCTCGCGGCGGTCGAGGACGACGGCCTCGGCGGCCTGGTCGCGGGTGGGCAGTTGGGACATCCGGTGTGCGCTCCCCTCGCTGGTCCGTTCCCGCACGATTATGCCGCCGGGGCCCGTTCCCGCCGTCCGGGTGATAGGTATGGGGACGTGCGATTCGACCTCGTTCCCAAGCCGTCCACCGTCGAGGACCGTCCGCGGGACGTCCGCGGTTACCCGGTGCCCGCGATCACCCCGTGGGACGGCGAGCAGCCGCAGTTCGCGCTGACCGACTACGGGCGCAGCGCCGACTGCGCGCAGCAGCGGCTCTGTTCGGTGTGCAACGTGCTGATGCCGCGCGGACCGGTGTGGCGGGTGGTGGGGGGTGCGGAGAGCGCCGCGATCGCCGAGGCGCTGGCGGCCGGTCGGCCCTACCGCAACATGGCGCCCACCATGGAGGGTCCGGGCCACCGCGCCTGCATGCTCTACGCGTCGATGGTCTGCCCCTACCTGGCCCGGCCCAACGCCCGGCGCGGCCTGACGGCTGCTCAGCCGAACGAGCTGACCGAGCACGTGGTGCGCGGCGCGACCCGCGGCGCGCTGGGTGCGGTGGTGGGGTTCGCCGACTACGAGTTCGCCGTCACCCCGTCGCAGGTGCTGTTCCGCTTCCTGGACGTGGTCGAGTTCCTGCCGCACGACACCGCGGACGCCCACCTGGACGAGCTGCGCGCCGAGTTGGCGCGAGGCGGCCGTGGCCCGGCGGCGTCGGCGGGCTGATCGGCCCGGCGGCGCCGCCGGGCCACGGCGGGGCTCAGCGGTTCAGGAGTTCAGGAGTTCACTACGGCAGGAGCCCGGCGGTTCAGGAGTTCCGGTAGGCCGGCAGGCCGGTGTAGCCGGAGACCAGGGTCGGCGCGGCCGAGCCGTTCGACGGCAGGGTGACGATGCCGTTCGGGGTGCGGGCGGCGATGGTCCTGCCGTCGGCGGAGAAGGCCGGCTCGGTGTAGTCGGTGGTGGCGTGCGGGGTCAGGTCCGCGGCCGGCTTGCCGTCCTGGTGGGACACGAAGAGGTGGTCGTGCCCGTCGACCGAGCGGACGAAGACGATGTCGTTGCTGTCCGCGGAGAGCGCCGGCTGCGAACCCTGGCCGACCGGGCTCATCTGCACCCGCAGGCTCTCGTCACGGACGTACACCTCGCCATTGCCGCTGTTGGCGAAGACTGTGGAGCCCTGGTTGCCGTTGCCGTTCGGCCACAGGTTGCCGGTCTGCGGGGCCGGCTGGGCGTTGGGGTCGTCGAGGCCGCCGATGGCCAGCAGGTGCGGGACGCCGTTGACAGCGGTGGCGACGACGGCGTCCAGCTGGGTGGTGCCGCCGTGGGAGACGGTGAAGATCAGGTTGTCCTTGGCCGGGAAGTAGCCCTGCGAGCTGGCCGGCGCGACCTGCCAGGTCGGGTGCGACCAGGTCTCGCCCGCACCGTGCTTGGCGACGGTCACCCGGCCGCTGCCGTCCGGGTTGGCGACGACCAGGTTGCCGGCGCCGTCGACGAAGGCCGCCTTGTGGCCGTCGGGGGACCAGGCGAGGTCGCGCACGGCGGTGCCGAAGTCGACCCGGGTGCCGTTCATCACCACGTACTGGGTGCCGTCGCTGATGGTCAGCCCGGTGTGGGCGGTGCCGTTGACCGGGGTGGGCGCGGGCGCCGGCTTGGTCGGGGTGGCGACCGGGTGGCTCGGGGCGGTGCTGGGCTGCGCCGGGGCGGCCGAGGTCGGGGCGGCCGAGGCGGGGGCGCTGCTGGGCGCGGCCGAGGTCGGGGCGGTGCTGGGCGCGGCCGGGGTGGCGGGCGCGGCGGAGAAGGTGGCCGACGGGGTCGGGGCGGCCGAACCGGCGCTCGGCGCGCTGGAGACGACCGGCGCGGCGCTGCCGGAGCTGTCCGGGCCGCAGGCGGTCAGCAGCAGGGTGCCGGTGGCGAGGGCGACGATCAGACCGGCGGTGGTGGCGCGGTTGCGGGTGCGAGCAGACATGACGGGTTCCCCCCGGAACGATGAGGTGCGGATTGGTGAGTTGCGCTCGAGCCCTCTGCCACCGACCCCATGGCCCACGCTCCTTCTGGAGCCGGCCCTTCCCGGTTGCTCGCTGCTCACTGCGACATGAGAATTCTGTCGCAGCAACGATCCGGGAAAGATCCCCCTGCTGTCACAGCCGTGCAACAGCGGTCCGCATCCGACCGACCCGGCGTCGACCGGGCCGGCAGCGCCTTCGCCGGGTCGCTCAGCCGACCGCGGTGGACCCGCCGGCCGGGGTCACCGGGGTGGCCGGCCACGGGGTCGGGGGGCGGCCCGGCAGTCCGGTCGCGGGGCGGGCGGCGCCGTCGTCGGCCGGCCAGATCCGCACCGCGGCCAGCAGACCGGCCAATGCCAGGGCGCCCAGGGCGAGTTCGGCGGGGAGCAGGCCCGCGGTGGCGCCGAGCCAGCCGGCCAGCGGGTAGCTGAGCAGCCAGCAGCTGTGCGAGAGCGAGAACTGGGCGGCGAACGCGTCGGCCCGCTGTGCCCGGGTGGTCGAGCGTTTGATCAGCCGTCCGGCCGGGGCGTTGAGCACGGCGCAGCAGGCGCCGGTCGCCGCCCACAGGGCAAGCAGCGCGGGCCACTGCCAGCCACCGCCGCCGTGCGGTGCCGGGGTGGCGGTGAGCAGCGCCAGCGGCACCAGCAGCAGCGCGGTGAGCAGCGCGGCGGCGGGCAGCATCACGGTGCGCTCGCGCACCCGGTCCAGCACCCGGGGCAGCAGCAGGGCGGCGGTCATCGAGCCGGCGCCGTAGGCACCGAGCGCCAGCGGCACGTCGGCGGTGGCGCGGTGCAGATGGTCGCGGACGTAGCTGATGGTGTTGACGAAGACGACGGCCCCGGCGGCGGCCACCGTGAGGTTCAGCGCCAGCAGCGCCCGCAGCCGGGGCACCGCCCAGAACAGCCGGGCGCCGTGGGTGGCCCGGGCGAAGGCGTTGCCGGGCACCCGGTCCCGGCGCGACTTCGGCAGCACCGCGGAGACCACCAGGGTGGCGGAGGCCAGGAAGCCGACGGTGGTGCCGAAGAAGAGCTGGTGGAAGCCGATCACGGTGAGCAGGCCGGCGGCCAGGGCGGGGCTGAACAGGTTCTCCAGGTCGTAGGCGAGGCTGGAGAGGGAGAGCGCCCGGGTGTACTCGCGCTCCTCGGGCAGCACGTCGGGGATCAGCGACTGGAAGGCCGGGGTGAAGGCGGCGGAGGCGGTCTGCAGCAGCAGGATCAGCAGGTAGACCTGCCAGACCTGGGTGACGAACGGGAGGGTGGCGGCCGCCCCGGCCCGGATCAGGTCGGAGCCGACCAGCAGCAGCCGCCGGGGCAGCCGGTGCGCGTAGGCGCCGATCAGCGGCGCCAGGGCGACGAAGGCGAGCATCTTGATCGCGAGCGCGGTGCCCAGCACCGAGCCGGCCCGGGCACCCGCCAGGTCGTAGGCGAGCAGGCTGAGCGCGACGGTCGCCAGGCCGGTGCCGACCAGGGCGATCACCTGGGCGGCGAAGAGGTGGCGGTAGGTGCGGTGGCGCAGCACGGAGAGCATGGGCGTCCCTCGGAGGGCCGACGGGAGGGCGACGCTCCGAGCATAGCCAACATGTCAGCACCTGTGCACATGTTGGCGCGAGATCGGTGCCGGATCGTCCTGGAGCCGTGCCGGACCTGCCCCGGGCCGGGGCGGCTCAGTCGTGCGTCGGCAGCGACCCGATCTCGTGGTCGGCGACGTTCAGCGCCTCGTCAACCAGCCGGCGCAGGTGCCCGTGCCGCAGCGCGTAGACCACCCGGCGGCCGTCCTTGCGGGTGGTCACCAGCCCGGCCAGCCGCAGCTTGGCGAGGTGCTGGCTGACCGAGGTGCGGGCGGCGTTGCTGGCCGCGGTGAGCGTGGTCACGTCGGCCTCGCCCTGGCCGAGCCGGTGCAGCAGGGCGAGCCGGGTGCGGTCGGCGAGCAGGGCGAGCACGCCGGCGGCGACGTCGAGCTGCTGGTCGGTGACCGGGTGCTCCGCATGGTTTGCGCCCGTATGGTTTGCACCTGAGACCTGCGTGCCTGTGCTGCTCATGGGCTCATCGTAGGCGGGCCGGTTCGGGGCCCGGTCCGGAACGTCCGCACCAGCGCGGATCGCCCGCACGGTCGAAGGGAAGGGCACGCCATGGACTCGCCGGCCGAGCCGCCGCCCGCCGGGCCGCCCGGGCCGTCCGCGTCGCCCACCGCGTCTTCCACCGCGTCTTCCACCGCCGAGTCCCCGGCCCCGCTCGACGCCGCCGCCCGCGCCCTCTACCGCGAGATCCTGCGCCGCGGCGGCCGGCTGCTCGCCGCCGACGTGGACGGGGCGAGCCGCGAGCCGCTGGACCGGCTCTGCGCGCTCGGCCTGGTGGTCGCCCAGCCGCCGGACGCCTCCTACACCGCGGTCAACCCGCGTGCCGCGGGCGAGAACGCGGCCGCCGCGCTGCGCGCCGAGGCCAACCGCACGCTCCGGGCCGCCCGCGAGGCCGCCGGCACCTTCGAGGAGCTGGGGCGCGCCTACGACACGGCGCGGCGCGCGCGGCCGGAGCCGGGCACGGTGCAGGTGGCGCAGGGGATGGAGCAGATCCGGCACCGGCTGGTCCAGCTGGCCGCGGACACCCGGCGGGAGATCCTGGCCGCCCAGCCCGGCGGCGCCTGCCCCGCGGACATGCTGGCCGCGACCCTGCCCACCGATCTGGCCCTGCTGGCGCGCGGGATCGAGATCCGCTCGCTCTACCAGCCCGGGGCCCGCGAGCACGCCGCCACCGCCCGCTACGCCGCCACCCTGACCGCGGCCGGCGGCCGGTTCCGGGTGCTGGACGAGCCGTTCCGCCGGTTGCTGGTCTTCGACCGTGCGGTGGCGGTGCTCCCGGCGGCCGAGGACAACAGCTCGGCCGCCTTCGTCGAGGACCCGGTGCTGCTCGGGGTGCTGCTGGACGCCTTCGAGCGGGACTGGGCGCGGGCCGACCGGGTGCCCTGGGCGGCCGAGGCGGACCGGGCCGAGGCGGCCGCCACCGGCCCGGCCGCCTCGGCCGCC
>NZ_JBNQTI010000078.1:0-37511 GCF_050325825.1 Kitasatospora sp. LaBMicrA B282 | reverse complement strand
CGGCGGCGGCCGGAGCCGGGGCCGGGGCTGCCGGGGCGGCGGCGGGGGCAGGCGCGGCCGCCGGAGCGGGCGCAGGGGCAGCAACGGTGGTCGGCGTGGGGCCGGCCTGGGTCGCGGCCTGGGTCACTGGGGTCACCTCGGTACCGGGCTTGTAGTCGGCGAAAAAGTCCCACCAGGCTCGGTCGACCGAGTTGGGGTCCTGGAGGTACTGCTGGTAGATCTCGTCGACGAGCCACTCATTGGGGCCGAAGCCAGTGGTGCTTGCCGAGCTGGGGGTTTCAGGGTGTGGCGACACGGCGGCAACCGCCCTCTTCCGCTTCCTTTTGGGATGTTTGGACAGCGGGGATTAAGGCTACGCCCCTGACCAAGCATCGCGCAGTCCCCTAGGGGTCGGCGTCGCCCAGATCACAGTGTGCTGGGCCACATTGGCCGAAAGAGGGCGTTAGAGAACGCCTCGATCGGGGAACCGGCCACTGTTGATCATCCTGCCAAACTATGGCAAATCAGGCAAAACCGCCCCGGATCCAGTCGAGACGACAGATCTTCGGCTGTCGATTACCAGATTGTCCCAGTTCTGTGACAAAGCTGGCCGAGATGGACAGACCGTGGCGTTTTGGTGCCGTGCTCCGTCGCCCGTTCACCCGCCGTTGGCCCGGGATCGGGTCCGTTCTGGGCCGTTTCTGGCCCCGTTCGGGGTCCGCAGCGGCGCGATCGGGGCGCGAGCGGGCCGCCGACGGGTTCCGAGTTCGTCAGGTCTCATCGGGTCCGTCGGGTCCCGTCAGGTCCTGTCGGGACCTGTCGGGTCCCGTCAGGTCCGCCGGGCCGCGGGGCAGCCCGCCGGTCCGGGCAGGGCGACCTGGATCAGGCAGCCGCCGGAGCCGTCGGGCACGTCGGCCACCTCGATCCGCCCGCCGTGCAGGTCCACCGCCCAGCGGGCGATGGCCAGGCCGAGGCCGGTGCCGCCGTCGCTGCCGGGGCCCTGGGCGGTCGCGGTGCCGGCCCGGCTGAACCGGTCGAAGACCCGGGTGCGGTCCTGCGCCGGTATGCCGGGTCCTTGGTCCGCCACTTCCAGCAGCAGCGAGAGCGGGGAGTCGCCGGCCCGGGCCCGGACCGTGACGGTGCCGCCGCGCGGCGAGTGCTTGCAGGCGTTGTCCACCAGGTTGGCGACCACCTGGTGCAGGCGTTCCGGGTCGGCCAGCGCGGTCAGCTGCTCGGGTTCGACGTCGATCCGCAGCTTCAGGTCGTCGCGCCGGCTCCAGGCGCCGCCGGCGGTCGCGCCGTCCACCGTCAGGCCGCGCAGCACGCCGGCCAGGAACGGGGCCACCTCGAACTCGCGGGCGTCCAGCGGCACCACGCCGTCGTCCAGCTTGGACAGGTCCAGCAGGTGCGAGACCAGCCGGCCCAGCCGTTCGGTCTGCTCCAGCGCGGCGCCCAGGGTGGCCTGCTCGGGCGGCACCACGCCGTCCACCATGTTCTCCAGCACCGCCTGCAGCGCCGCGATCGGCGTGCGCAGCTCGTGCGAGACGTTGGCGACCAGCTCGCGCCGGTGCCGGTCGGCCGCCTCCAGGTCGGCGGCCATCTTGTTGAAGGTCACCGCCAGCTCGCCGATCTCGTCGCGGGAACCGGCGGTCACCCGGCGGCTGTAGTCGCCGCCGGCCATCGCCCGGGCCGCCGCGGTCATCTCGCGCAGCGGGGCGGTCAGCGTGTGGGCCAGCAACTGCATGAAGAGCAGCGAGGCGATCATCGAGAAGGCCATGATCACCCGGATCTGGGTCTCCGAGCGGATCGCGATCACCACCAGGCCGGTGGCGACCACCACCGACACGATGACCAGCATGGTCAGCTTGCCCTTGATCGAGCGCGCCGGGTCGAACGGTCGGATCTCGCGCCAGATCCGCGCGGCCAGGCGCCCGGGCCACCGCTGCTGGCGCGGCGCCGGGTCGGGCTCGGTGCGAGCCCGTGGTGAGGTGTTCATCGGTGCTTGGTTTCCCCGTACTCCTGTCCCCCCGTGGCCCCCCCGCCGTCGGGTACGCCCGTCGGGCGCGCCGCTCAGCCCACCGGCGCTTCCAGCGCGTAGCCGACGCCGTGCACGGTGCGGATCCAGGTCGCCCCGATCTTCCGGCGCAGCGCCTTGACGTGGCTGTCCACGGTGCGGGTGCCGGAGGCGTCGGTCCAGTCCCACACCTCGGCCAGCAGCTGCTCGCGGGTGAGCACCGCGCGCGGCTGGGCGGCCAGGCAGGCCAGCAGGTCGAACTCGGTCGGCGTCAGGTGGACGTCGCCGGAGGCGAGCCGGACCCGGCGCTGCACGTGGTCGATCTCCAGTTCGCCGAACCGGAGGCTGCCGAGCGCAGGAGTTCTGGCCGCCTGCTGGGCCCGCTCCACCCGGCGCAGCAGCACGTTGACCCGGGCTGCCAGCTCGCGCATCGAGAAGGGCTTGGTCATGTAGTCGTCGGCGCCCACGCCCAGGCCGACCAGCAGGTCGGTCTCGTCGTCGCGGGCGGTCAGCATCAGGACCGGCACCGGGCGCTGCGCCTGGATCCGGCGGCAGACCTCCAGCCCGTCGAAGCCGGGCAGCATGATGTCGAGCACCACGAGGTCGGGCTGCCAGGTGTGGAAGCCGTCCACCGCGCCGGGCCCGTCGTGGGCCACGGCGACCTTGAAGCCCTCCGCGCCCAGTCGGGCCGCGATCGACTCGGCGATGGTGGGCTCGTCCTCCACCACCAGTACGCGTCGCTGGGCAATCACACCGCTGCTGTTGGTGTCCTGCTGAATCTCTGTCACGGTCACGCCACCGCCCCCAGGGCCTGCGGGCCGCCACCTGTGGGAGTGGCGGGCACCGCTCGTAGTCTTGTTCCGTCGTTCAATTGCGCGTGCTGATCTCGCCCCGGCTCCGCCAAGCGCGGGTTTGCGGACCGCGGCTTCCCGACCGCAGGACCGACATCCATACCTCGCAGCGTACGGACACCCGGCGAGCACCGGCAGGTGGACCGCAGATTTCCGGACCACAGGCCTGTGTGCGCGCCCCGGGGACCCAGCACGGGCCGCTACCTTACCCGTCCATGTCGCCTCACCGTAACGGTGTGTATGCACGAACCAGGGTCGGGTACGTCACCCCGACTCGCGCGGCATTTGGTCCATACCAACTTCTGAACTGCCGTAACGGGGACCGCAACCCGATCCTCAGCCGACTCTCAGAGATTCCCCGTACCGTGGACGAAACCTGCCGGTGATGGCACGGTGTGCACGCGCAGCGAGCGCAACCACCGAGGGACGGAGGCGCCATGGCGGACGCAATGGCCCACTCGCCGACGGACTCCCCGCTGGGCCTGTCCGCGGACTCCTGGCCGCGCCCGGCGGCTGCCGGCGCGCGGTGCGCCGTGACCCCGCTCACCGGCCTGCGCCACGGGCTGCGCTCGGTGCCGCTGCGCTGGGTGCTGGACCGGCTGCCCACCCCGCGGCGCAACCCCTTCGCCTGCGGCTACCTGCTGGTGCTGGCCGGCACCACGGTCTTCGCCCAGGTCGCCAGCCCGGACCTGGTGCACCAGCTGCAGACCATGTCCAGCACCGACGGCCACCACCTGCTGCGCACCCCGCTGCGCTCGCTGCTGATGAGCGGCCTGTGGGTGGCGGGGCCGGTCTGGATGCCCTACCTGTGGGCCTTCGCCTTCACCGTCGCCCCGCTGGAGCGGCGGGTGGGCTCGCTGCGCGCCGCGGGGGTGTTCGCCGCCGGGCACGTGGTCGGCACGCTGCTCTCGCAGGGCGTGGTGGCGGTCGCGGTGGCCACCGGGCAGGTCGGCCCCGGCATCCTGGACGAGCTCGACATCGGCGTCAGCTACGGCGTGCTGGCCTCGCTCGGCGCGGTGGCCGGGCTGCTGCCGCCGCGCGGCCGCTACCTGGCGCTGGGCGGGGCGGTGCTGTTGGTGGCGCACCAGATCGTCGGCGACCAGGACCTGATCACCGCCATCGGCCACCCGACCGCGCTGCTCACCGGCGTGGCGCTGTGGGGCTCGCTGCGCCGGGCCGGACGCCCCGGGCGCGGTTCCGGTGGTGCGGTGTGGCGGGTGGTGCGCCGGGTCGCGCGGCCGGCGTAGCGCCCTCGCGGGATTGATGTCCGATTGTCCGGCAGGCCGTTCCGGCCCGCCGGACAATCGTTTTTCCGGCCCGTGACGGCACCGGGAAGGGCCCTGGGAAGGCCCTCGGAAGACGCCGGAAGGCCCTGACGGCCCGGCACGGACGGTCGTCCGCTGTTCGCTCAGGGCGAACTCGACTGATCGCATCCGGGGAACATCCGGACCCGGCGAAGCCTTAGTCATGTCGACTCAAGTTCGCTGACTGGGGAGAGATCATGGCATCGACGTCCGCTTCGCTCACGCTGCCCGTGCTGCCCCTCGACGACGAGGTCGTGCTGCCCGGCATGGTGGTGCCGCTGGACCTCAAGGACACCGAGGTGCGCGCCGCCGTGGAGGCCGCCCGGGCCGCCGCGCGGTCGTCGGTGAGCGGTGCCGCGGCCGGCGGCAAGCCGCAGGTGCTGCTGGTGCCGCGGCTGGACGGCTCGTACGCGGCGGTGGGCACCCTGGCCACCGTCGAGCAGGTCGGCCGGCTGGCCGACGGGGAGCCGGCCGCGCTGGTCCGGGCGGTCCGCCGGGTGCGGATCGGGGCCGGCACCACCGGCCCGGGCGCCGCGCTCTGGGTGGAGACCACGCCGTTCAAGGAGTCCTCGGTCGGGATGCCGGTGGCCGGTCGGGCGGCCGAGCTGGTGAAGGAGTACAAGGCGGTCTCCACCGAGTGGCTGCGCAAGCGCGGCGCCTGGCAGATCGTCGACCGGGTGGCGGCCATCGAGGGGGTCGGCGAGCTGGCCGACAACGTCGGCTACGCCCCCTTCGCCACCGCCGAGCAGAAGCTCAAGGTGCTGCTGGAGGCCGACCAGGTGGCCCGGCTGGAGTACGCCCTGCAGCTGCTGAAGGACCACCTCGCCGAGGAGGAGGTCAACGACACCATCCGCAAGGACGTCGAGGAGGGCGTCGCCAAGCAGCAGAAGGAGTTCCTGCTCCGCCGGCAGCTGGAGGCGGTGCGCAAGGAGCTGGCCGAGCTGAACGGCGAGGCGGCCGACGAGGAGGGCGACTACCGGGCCCGGGTCGAGGCGGCCGAGCTGCCCGAGAAGGTGCGCGAGGCGGCCCTCAAGGAGGTCGACAAGCTGGAGCGCTCCTCCGACCAGTCGCCCGAGGGCAGCTGGATCCGCACCTGGCTGGACACCGTGCTCGAGCTGCCCTGGAACGAGCGCAGCGAGGACGGCTACGACATCGCCGGCGCCCGCGCGGTGCTGGACGCCGACCACGCCGGCCTGGCCGACGTGAAGGACCGGATCGTCGAGTACCTGGCGGTCCGCAAGCGCCGCGCGGACCAGGGCCTGAGCCTGGTCGGCGGTCGCCGCGGCGGTGCGGTGCTGGCCCTGGTCGGTCCGCCCGGCGTCGGCAAGACCTCGCTCGGCGAGTCGGTGGCCCGGGCGATGGGCCGCAGCTTCGTCCGGGTCGCGCTCGGCGGGGTGCGCGACGAGGCCGAGATCCGCGGCCACCGGCGCACCTACGTCGGTGCGCTGCCCGGCCGGATCGTGCGGGCCATCAAGGAGGCCGGCTCGATGAACCCGGTGGTGCTGCTGGACGAGATCGACAAGGTCGGCTCGGACTACCGCGGCGACCCGGCCGCGGCGCTGCTCGAGGTGCTGGACCCGGCGCAGAACCACACCTTCCGCGACCACTACCTGGAGGTCGAGCTCGACCTGTCCGACGTGGTCTTCCTGGCCACCGCCAACGTGCTGGAGGCCATCCCCGAGCCGCTGCTGGACCGGATGGAGCTGGTCCGGCTGGACGGCTACACCGAGGACGAGAAGGTCGTCATCGCCCGCGACCACCTGCTGCCGCGCCAGCTGCAGCGGGCCGGCCTGGCGGCCGCGGACGTCGCGGTGGACGAGGGCGCCCTGCGCAGGCTGGCGGGGGAGTACACCCGGGAGGCCGGGGTGCGGAACCTGGAGCGGGCGGTGGCCCGGATCCTGCGCAAGGTGGCCGCGCAGAGCGAGCTCGGTCAGCGCGAGCTGCCCACCGCGATCGGCGCGGACGACCTGCGCGGCCTGATCGGCCGCCCGCACCACACCCCCGAGGCGGCCCAGGAGCCGGCCGAGCGGCGCACCGCGGTGCCGGGCGTTGCCACCGGCCTGGCGGTCACCGGGGCGGGCGGCGACGTGCTCTACGTCGAGGCCTCGCTGGCGGACGCCGAGACCGGCTCCACCGGCCTGACCCTCACCGGCCAGCTGGGCGACGTGATGAAGGAGTCCGCCCACATCGCGCTCTCCTACCTGCGCTCGCGCGGCGCCGAACTGGAGCTCCCGGTCACCGGCCTGCGCGACCGCGGCATCCACCTGCACGTCCCCGCGGGCGCCGTCCCCAAGGACGGCCCGAGCGCCGGCGTCACCATGACCACGGCGCTGGCCTCGCTGCTCTCCGGCCGCAAGGTCCGCACCGACGTGGCGATGACCGGCGAGGTCTCGCTCACCGGCCGGGTGCTGCCGATCGGCGGCGTGAAGCAGAAGCTGCTCGCCGCGGACCGGGCCGGCCTCACCACGGTGATCATCCCCAAGCGGAACGAGCCCGACCTGGACGAGGTCCCCGCCGAGGTGCTGGAGCGCCTGACGGTCCACCCGGTCGGCGACGTCCGCGAGGTCCTCGCCCTGGCGCTGGAGCCGGCCGAGGTGCTGGTCGCCGCGGCCTGATCGGCCCCCGCCCGCCCGGCGCCCGACGGCCTTTGCCGCCCCCGGGCGCCGGGCGGCTCGACCGTGGCTCGGGGCGGCCTGGAGGGGGGCGTCGGCGGCGGGCGCCCCCCGGGGCGTCGGGCGACGCCCTTTCAGGGACTCGTGCGACACTGCGCCAATGCCGTCGCGTACACAGAAGCTCCTGGCCAAGGTGCCGGGGCCGCTGCGCCCCTTCGTCGTGCAGCACCGCAGCCTGGTGAAGTTCCTCGTCGTGGGTGGCTCGTGCTTCCTGCTGACGCTGGTGATCAACTACGGGCTCAAGCTCACCGTCTGCCAGAACAAGCCGGTGGTCGCGCTGACCATCGGGACGGCTGTCTCCACGGTCTTCTCCTACATCCTGAACCGGCAGTGGTCCTTCCGGTCCGAGGGCAGCCACAAGGAGGCCCTCCCCTTCTTCGTGGTCAGCGCGATCGCGGTCGGGGTCAACGACGTCCCGCTGTGGATCTCCCGGTACGTCTTCGACCTGCACAAACCGCACGTGAGCAACTTCACCCAGGAGGTCTCGGACTTCCTCAGCGGCATGATCATCGGAACCCTGGTGGCGATGGCCTTCCGCTACTGGGCGATGAAGAAGTTCGTCTTCACCAACACCAGGGCCGACTCCTCGGCGGACGTCGAGTCGCCGGCCCGGGTGCACTGACCGGCCGGTTCGGGCTCGCGGGTTCGGACCGCCGGGTTCGTACCGTCGGGTTCGGGCCGGCGGGTCCACGGGTTCAGGCCGACAGGTTCAGGCCGCCGGCGCCGGCTCCGGCGGGACGGTCGCGGTGCGGCCGCCCCGGGGCCTGGCGATCACCGCGGCCAGCGCGACCACGATCCCCAGCACCGCCCAGGCGGACAGCACCAGCAGCGGCCCGGTGAGCCGGGAGCCGCCGAGGTAGGCGACCGACCGGGTCGCGTCGGTGCCCGCGCCGTTCGGCAGCCAGGCGCCGATCGCCCGCCAGAACGGCGGCAGCAGCGGCGGTGGGAAGACCCCGCCCGCGCTCGGATTGCCGAGCACCACGAAGAGCAGCACCGCGAGCCCGATCCCGACCACGTCGAAGAGGCACTGCAGGGCCATGGTGACGGTGCCGACCGCGAAGACCACCAGGGCGCCCACGCCCCAGAGCGCGACGATGCGCCCCGGCAGCGCGTTCAGGATCGGTCCGGCGATCAGCGCCCCGCCCAGCCCCGCGGCCACCGAGTAGAGCGCCAGCACGCCGATCCGCAGCACCGCGCGCTCCCGGTTGGCCGGGCGCGAACCGGCGCTGATCCCGAGGATCGAGGCGACCAGGTAGCCGCCCACGCACCAGCCCACCACCAGGTAGAAGGCGGACAGCCCGTTGGCGTCCCCGGGGGCCAGCGGGATCACGTCCTGCACCCGTACGGTGCGCCCCTGCTGCTGTTCGGCCGCGGTGACGACGGTCTCGGCCGCGGTGGCCGCCGACTTCCCGCGTGCGGTGGCGACCAGCAGGGTGTCCTGGGTGGACGTCGGGTCGACCACCAGCGCCGCGTAGAGCCGCTGGTCCTTGATCCGGGCGACGGCCGTGGCCTGGTCGGCCACCGGGACGGCGTGCACCGCCTCGCCCGGCACCTGGTTCAGCCCGGCCACCACCTGCTGCTGGGCGGGCGGCGGGGCGACCACGCCGATCGACAGCCGGTGCGGGGTGGGGTGGTGCAGGGCGCCGACGTAGGAGGTGATGAAGCCGAGCTGGAGCAGCAGCACGGCGACGACCAGCAGGGCGGTCCGGCCGGTGACGGCGTCCTTGAGTTCCCGGGTGAATGCCTGCCCGGACATCGGGGGCTCCCTTCGGCGGTGCGACCGGTGGCGGTGGCGCGACCGATGGCGGTTGCGGCGCGGTTGCGGCGTATCCGACTCTTCCTACATCAGCGACATTCCGGACAGCCTTTCCCACACCGGAGCTGGTGGATACTGATCACGCTCCGGCGGGCGGCGCCGGGTGGATGAGTAGCGGGGTGGCGTGACCGAGGAACCGATGGTCGGCGAGTCGATCTTCCGTGCGGTGGAGCGCGAGGTGACGGTGCTGTTCCGGCGCGGTCGGGCCCGCTCGGCCGAGCTGTCCCGGCTGGTGCACCCGCAGCTGGAGGGGCTGGCCTACAGCCTGCTGGCCCACCTCAGCGAGGCCGGCCAGGTCCGGGTGACCGACGTCGGCGTGCACTTCGGGGTCGGCAAGGCGACGGTCAGCCGGCAGATCAAGGCCCTGGAGGAGCTGGGCCTGGTGGAGCGCGAGGCCGATCCGCTGGACGGGCGGGTCTCCCTGGTCTCGCTCACCGAGGACGGCGCGCGGCGCTACCGGCGCGCGCACGAGCTGCGGATCGCCGCGTTCCGCAGCATGCTGGCCGGCTGGGACCCGGGGGACCTGGAGACCTTCGCCGAGCTGCTGGCCCGGTTCAACGAGATGGCGGCCGGCGCGGGCCGGCTGGAGCTGCCGCCGGAGTAGCCGCCCGCGAGCCGCGTCCGAGTGCGGCCGGAGCCTCGACCTAAAAGGTTGCCTGGATCAACCAACTCTGCATATGGTTGCCTGAGGCAACCATTCTCGAGGACTCAGGACCCAGGACTCCCATGACCAGCAGCCAGCCGGCGCCCCGGCACCACCGCCACCAGGCCGGTGACCCCGACCGCCCGATGACGCACCGCGAGATCCTCGAAGCGCTCTCCGGGCTGCTGCTCGGCCTCTTCGTCGCGGTGCTCTCCTCGACCATCGTCTCCAACGCGCTGCCGACCATCCTGAACGACCTGCACGGCGGCGAGTCCGCCTACACCTGGGTGATCACCGCGGCGCTGCTCTCGCTCACCGCCTCCACCCCGATCTGGGGCAAGCTCTCCGACCTGGTGAGCAAGAAGCTGCTGGTGCAGCTGGCGCTGGTGATCTACATCGTCTCGTCCACGCTGGCCGGGCTCGCGCAGAACACCGGCGAGCTGATCGGCTGCCGGGTGCTGCAGGGCCTGGGCGCCGGCGGGGTGGTGGCGCTCGGTCAGATCTGCCTGGCCGCGATGGTGCCGCCGCGCGAGCGCGGCCGGTACAGCGGCTACTTCGGTGCCGTCTTCGCGCTGGCCACCATCGGCGGTCCGCTGATCGGCGGGGTCATCGTGGACACCCACTGGCTGGGCTGGCGCTGGTGCTTCTACGTCGGCATCCCGTTCTCGCTGATCGCGATCGTGGTGCTGCAGCGCACCCTGCACCTGCCGGTGGTCAAGCGGGCGGCGAAGATCGACTACCGCGGCGCGCTGCTGGTCGCCGCCGCGGTCAGCCTGCTGATGGTCTGGGTCACGCTGGCCGGCAAGGACTACCCGTGGCTCTCCTGGCAGACCGTGCTGATGGTGGGTGGCGGGCTGCTGCTGGCGGTGCTCTTCGTGCTGACCGAGCGCCGGGCCGCCGAGCCGCTGATGCCGCTGTCCCTGTTCCGGTTCCGCACCGTCAGCCTGGCCGCGGTGGCCAGTACCTTCGTCGGCATCGGGATGTACGGCGCCACCACCTTCCTCAGCCAGTACTTCCAGCTGGCCAAGGAGAAGATGCCGACCATGGCCGGCATCCTGACGCTGCCGATGATCCTCGGCCTGGCGATCGCCTCCGCCGTCGCCGGGCGGCTGATCACCCGTTACGGCAAGTGGAAGCGCTACCTGGTGGCCGGCACCCTGCTGCTGACCGTCGGCTTCTTCCTGCTCGGCACCGCGCGCTCCGACACCGGGTACGGCGCGCTGTCGATCGGCATGGTCTGCACCGGCGTCGGGCTCGGCCTGACCTCGCAGAACCTGGTGCTCGCGGTGCAGAACACGGTGCCCGCCAAGGAGCTGGGCACGGCCAGCTCGACCGTCACCTTCTTCCGCACCATGGGTGGCGCGATGGGCGTCTCCGCACTCGGCGCGCTGCTCGGCACCAAGGTCACCCACTACCTGACCCAGAACCTGGCCGCGGCGCACGTCCCGCCGGCCGGGGCGAGCGCGCTGGGCGGCGGCGACCTGCCCGACCTGCACGCGCTGCCCGCCCCGGTGGTGCCGCTGGTCACCGACGCCTTCGGGCACGGCGTGGCCACCGTCTTCCTGACCGCCACCCCGTTCGCGGCCCTCGCCCTGCTGGCCGTCCTGTTCATCCGCGAGGTCCCGCTGCGCACCGCACCGGCCGCGGGGCCCGCACCGCAGCCGGCGGCGGCGGACCGGGTCGGCGAGTCGGCCTAGCGGCCCGGCGTTGCGGCGTCCCGGCAGCACGCCGGCACGACGCCACGGCCGCACGGCAACGGCGAAGGCCGCGAGGAACCCGGGTTCCTCGCGGCCTTCGCCGTTGCCGTGCTGCGCCGGGCCTCAGCCCGCGATCAGGCTGAGCCCGTAGCCGACCGCCGCGACGCAGGCGGCGAAGCAGACCCCGGCGCCGGTCAGGGCGACGGTGCCGCGGCCGTTGCCGGCCTCCACCGCGGCCTCGCGGCGGCCCAGGGCGAGCACGCCGAGGGCGAAGGTGGCGACCACCGCGACGGTGACCACGAAGCTGACGGCGGCGGTGTCGCCCAGGGCGCTCCAGTTGATGTGCATGACCGGTTCCCTCTCAGGCCGCGACGGTGGTGCTGGACGGGGTGGTGGCCGGCGTGCCGGGCACGGGCACCGGGGTGACGTCGGTGAGCTCCGCCGCGTCGTTGACGTTCTGTGCGGTCACCGGCTCGCGGCGGGAGATCAGCCACATCGCGCCCGCCCCGGCCACCAGGACCGCGCCGACCAGGACCACGCCCCAGGTGCCCCGGTCCGCCACGAACGCGGCGGCACCGGCCACCACGCCGGCGGCGGGCAGGGTCAGGCCCCAGGCGTAGACCATCCGACGGGCGGTGCTCCAGCGCACCTCGCCCTGCGGACCGCCCAGGCCGGCGCCCATGATGCCGCCGGTGACCACCTGGGTGGTGGACAGGCCGTAGCCCATGTGCGAGGAGGCGAGGATCACCGCGGTGGTCGCGCTCTCGGCGGCGAAGCCCTGCGGCGCCCGGACGTCGGTCAGACCCTTGCCCATGCTGCGGATGATCCGCCAGCCGCCCATGTAGGTGCCGAGCGCCATGGCCAGACCGGCGCTGACGATCACCCAGGTGGGCGGCAGCGCGTGCTTGGGCAGCGCGCCGGCCGAGATCAGGGTCAGGGTGATGATGCCCATGGTCTTCTGGCCGTCGCTGGTGCCGTGGGAGAGCGAGACCAGCGAGGAGGAGAAGATCTGGCCGATCTTGAAGCCCTTGGTGGTGGTCTTCTCGTGGCCTCGCCTGGTGATCAGGTAGGCGGCCTTGGTGGCGCCCCAGGCGGCCAGGCCGGCCACGATCGGGGAGGCGACGGCCGGCAGCAGGATCTTGGTGACCACGGTGGAGAAGTTCACGCCGTCGACGCCGACCCCGACCAGGGTGGCGCCGATCAGGCCGCCGTACAGCGCGTGCGAGGAGCTGGACGGCAGACCGCGCAGCCAGGTCAGCAGGTTCCACAGGATGGCGCCGACCAGCGCGGCGAAGATCACGGCGGGGTGGATGCCCGCCTTCTCGTTGACGATGCCGCCCGAGATGGTGCCGGCGACCTTCACGGAGAGGAAGGCCCCGGCGAAGTTCAGCAGGGCGGCGATGGTGACGGCCACCTTGGGCCGCAGGGCGCCGGTGGCGATGGAGGTGGCCATCGCGTTGGCGGTGTCGTGGAAGCCGTTCGTGAAATCGAAGGCCAGTGCGGTGACGATGACCACCGCGACCAGGAACGTGATCTGTTCCATTACCAAACAATCGTCGTAGGAGGAGGACTGTCGTGTTCTTCAGCTGCGCTCAGGCGCGACCGTAGGGAGGTCGAGTGAACGGGAGGTTAACTGGGGCGGACGTCGCGGATCCGTGTATGGCTGGATTCTTTCGTGCAACAGTCTTTCAGGTGTCCTGGCCTGGTCTTATGCGAACTACGTCCGGCTTGTCGCCGGATGCGTGAGATCTGTGTCACGGCACCGCCGGAGCTGAGAATTCATCAGATCGCCCGGGGCGCCCTGCCGGATCCGGCAGTCGGCGTGGCAGGATCGGCCAGGGCCCACCGACAGTGACCGGACGGGGGCCCTGAGGTCACCGGGCGACGGGAGGCGGGCCGATGCGGGCCACGCGGCGCGAACAGCTGATGGGGACGCAGCCGTGGCGCCGGGCCGCGCTGCGCTGCGGTGCGGTGCTGGCGCTGGCGGCGCTCGCGCTGCCGTTCGGCGTGCAGAGCGCCTTCGCCGCCCCGGTACCCGTGCCCGTCGCGTCGCCGTCCCCCGGCACCCCCGGCACCCCCGGCGATCCGGCGGCCGACCAGCTGGCCGCCGCCGAGGCCACCCTGGGCCCGCTGCTCGACCGGATCCACCTGCTCTACCAGAACGCCGAGGCGGCCACCGAGCAGTTCACCGCCACCAGCCAGCAGCTGACCACCCAGCAGGCCACCGTGGCCTCGGTCAATGCCAAGCTCGACGCCCAGCAGAAGGCGGTCGACCAGGGCCTCGACGTGGCCGCCGAACTGGCCTCCGAGCAGTACCGCAACGGCGACCTCTCCGGCTTCGGCGAACTGCTGCTCACCAACGACCCCTACCAGGCCGCCCACCTGGCCGAGCTGCTCAATGCCGCGGGCCGCTCCCAGGTCGCCTTCGTCGACCAGCTGAAGAGCGACCAGGCCGCGCTGCAGACGCTGCAGAAGCAGTCCACCGACGCGGTCAACGCCACCCAGCTGCTGCTCACCCAGCAGGACCGGAACAAGGCCGAGATCGCCCGCCAGCTGGCCACCGTCGAGCAGGCGGTCTCCTCGCTCACCGGCGCCCAGCAGGGCGAGCTGGAGCTGCTGGAGCAGAACCAGATCGACCAGGCCCAGCTGGCCTTCCTGGCCACCGGGGTGCTCGGCCAGGGCGAGCGCACCCCCTCGGCCGCCGGCCGGCAGGCCGTGGCCTTCGCGATGGCGCAGCTCGGCAAGCCCTACGAGTGGGGTGCGATCGGGCCGGACACCTTCGACTGCTCCGGCCTCACCTCCCAGGCCTGGCTGCACGCCGGCGTCGAGATCCCGCGCACCAGCCAGGAGCAGTGGGCCGAGCTGCCGCACGTCCCGCTGAACCAGCTGCGCCCGGGGGACCTGGTCCTCTACTACGCCAGCGCCGAGCACGTGGCGATGTACATCGGCGGCGGGCTGGTGGTGCAGGCGCCGCACACCGGCGCGGTGGTCCGGGTGTCGCCGATCGGCATGGCGCCGGTCCTCGGTGCGGTCCGGCCCGATCCGCAGGGTGCCGCGGACGACAAGGGCGGCGCCTGGCAGGTGCCGGCCACCCTGCAGCAGGCGGAGACCGTCACCCCGATCGCCCCCCAGCTGGCGGCCGTCCCCGGCCTGCCCAAGGTGGCGCCGCTGCCCCCGCAGCAGCCGGTGCAGCCGATCGTGCCGGCGGCGCCGCCGGTGACCGCCCCGCCGCTGCCCTCGGCCACGCCGACCGCACCGCCCAAGCCCTCCTCGGGGCCCGGGCCCTCGCCCACGCCGTCGAGCGGCGGCAGCAGCAGCGGCACGCCCAGCGCCTCGCCCTCCGGGACCGCGCCGGCCCAGCCCTCGCCGTCCGGCTCGCCGTCGGCCACGGTCGGCGGCACGCCCGACGCCTCGCCCTCCGGCACGGCGCCGTCCGTCACCGCCTCGCTGAGCCCCTCGGGCACCCCGTCCCCGTGAGCCGGCGGCGGGCCGGCCTCAGGCCCCGGTGTCGGCCGCGAAGCGGATCACCACGGCCTTGGAGGTCGGCGTGTTGCTGATCTCGGCCGTCGAGTCCAGCGGCACCAGCACGTTGGTCTCCGGGTAGTACGCCGCCGCCCCGCCCCGGGCGACCGGGTAGTGCACCACCTTGAAGTGCGGTGCGCGCCGCTCCACCCCGTCGTGCCACTCGCCGACCAGGTCCACGTAGCCGCCCTCGGTCAGCCCCAGCTCGGCCGCGTCCAGCGGGTTGACCAGGACCACCCGGCGCCCGCCGGTGATGCCCCGGTAACGGTCGTCCAGGCCGTAGATCGTGGTGTTGTACTGGTCGTGCGAGCGCAGCGTCTGGAGCAGCAGGCGCCCGGCGGGGACCTGGGGCGCGGTCATCGCGTTGACCGTGAAGTTGGCCTTGCCGGTGGTGGTGGGGAAGCTGCGGCTGTCCCGCGGGCCGTGCGGCAGCGCGAAGCCGCCGGGCGCCCGGACCCTGGTGTTGAAGTCGGCGAAGCCCGGCACCACCTTGGCGATCCGGTCCCGGACGGCGTCGTAGGACTCGGCGAACTCCTCCCACGGGGTCGGGTCGGCGGGGCCGAGCGCGGCCCGGGCCAGCCGGCAGACGATCGCGGTCTCGGAGAGCAGGCCGGGCGCGGGCGGACGCAGTCGGCCCTGCGAGGAGTGCACCATGCCCATCGAGTCCTCGACGGTGACGAACTGGTCGCCGGCCGCGGTGCGGTCGCGGTCGGTGCGGCCCAGGGTGGGCAGGATCAGCGCCCGGGCGCCGGTGACCACGTGCGAGCGGTTGAGCTTGGTGGAGACGTGCACGGTCAGCCGGCAGCGGCGCATCGCGGCCTCGGTGACCAGGGTGTCCGGGGTGGCGGCGACGAAGTTGCCGCCCATCGCGAAGAAGACGCCGACCCGCCCGTCGCGCATCGCCTTGATGGTCTCCACCGAGTCGAGGCCGTGGTGGCGCGGCGGCTCGAAGTCGAACTCCCGGGCCAGTGCGTCCAGGAACGCGGCGGCCGGCCGCTCGAAGATGCCCATGGTGCGGTCGCCCTGCACGTTGCTGTGCCCGCGCACCGGGCAGACGCCGGCCCCCGGCCGCCCGACGTTGCCGCGCAGCAGCAGGAAGTTGACCACCTCGCGGATGGTCGGCACCGAGTGCTTGTGCTGGGTCAGGCCCATCGCCCAGCAGACGATCACCTTGCGGGAGGCCAGCACCAGCTCGGCCAGCCGCTCGATCTGCTCCCAGGGCAGCCCGGTGGCGGCCAGCACCTGCTCGCGGTCGGTGCTCTTCGCCTCGGCGGCGAACTCCTCGAAGCCGTGGCAGTGCTCGGCGATGAACTCGCGGTCGATCCCGTCCTCGGCGGCCAGCAGCAGCTGGTTGAGCGCGCGGAACAGCGCCAGGTCGCCGCCGAGCCGGATCTGCAGGAACAGGTCGGTCAGCTTGGTGCCGCCGCCGACCAGGCCGCGCGCGTGCTGCGGGTTCTTGAACCGCTCCAGGCCGGCCTCCGGCAGCGGGTTGACGCTGACGACGGTGGCGCCGGCCCGCTTGGCCCGCTCCAGCGCGGAGAGCATCCGGGGGTGGTTGGTGCCCGGGTTCTGCCCGGCCACGATGATCAGGTCGGCCTGGTAGAGGTCCTTCAGGCTGACGCTGCCCTTGCCCACCCCGAGGGTCTCCACCAGCGCCGAGCCGGAGGACTCGTGGCACATGTTGGAGCAGTCGGGCAGGTTGTTGGTGCCCAGCTTGCGGGCGAACAGCTGGTAGGCGAAGGCGGCCTCGTTGCTGGTCCGGCCGGAGGTGTAGAAGGCGGCGCCGTCCGGGGAGTCGAGGGCGGCCAGCTCCTCGGCGATGATCGCGAAGGCCCGGTCCCAGCTCACCGGCGTGTAGTGGTCGGCCCCCGGCTCCAGCAGCATCGGCTCGGTCAGTCGGCCCTGCTGGCCGAGCCAGTAGCCGGACCGCTCGGCCAGCTCGGAGACCGGGTTGGCGGCGAAGAACGCGCGGGTGATCCGGCGCTCGGTGGCCTCCTCGGCCACCGCCTTGGCGCCGTTCTCGCAGAACTCGGCGGTGTGCGGCTTGTCCGGCTCCGGCCAGGCACAACCGGGGCAGTCGAAGCCGCCGTGCTGGTTGACCTTGGTCAGGGTGGCCAGGGTCCGGCCGGGGCTCATCTGCTCGTGGGCCATCTTCAGGCTCTGGGTCACGGCCTTGAGTCCGGCGGCCGCGTGCTGCGGCGCGCCCACCGAGGGGGCGTCCTGTACCGGGTCGCTCTGCGGGGCCTGCTTGGCCATCGTTGCCCACCTCCAGCTGGGATCGGGACCACGCCGTCGTCAGTCCCGCCCCCATCTTTCCACCAGGTCGGGGGCCCTCGGCAGGGCGAAGAGGAGGCTGTGGACAACCGTGCGACGACCCGCCGTCGCCGGTGGCACCTGAACCGGCATCAGCCCGCCCGGGGCAGCGGTGGGCCGATAGGCTGATCGCCATGTCAGATCTGCGTCCGGCGCCGCCGCTGGAGAGCCGCTACCAGTTGCTGCGCGAGCTGGGCCGCTCGGTCACCGGCGTCCGCTGGGAGGCGCTGGACCGCACCGACGGCCACCGGGTCTTCGTGCACCAGCTCCCGCAGCAGCAGGTGCTGCCGCCGGGCGGCGCCGAGCGCTTCCTGGCCGAGGGCGAGCAGGCCGGGCGGCTCGGTCACCAGCACCTGGTGGCCGTGGAGGAGCGCGCCGACCGGGCCCTGGTGCTGGAGCTGCTCAGCGGCCGCAGCCTGGCCGCGGTGATCGCCGCCGGTCCCGCGGACCTCGGCCTGGTGCTGATCTGGGCCCAGCAGGCCTGCCTCGCCCTCAAGGCCGCGCACGGGGCCGGCCTGGTGCACTGGGCGGTCAAGCCGAGCCGGTTCTTCCTCACCGACCAGGGCCGGATCAAGCTGGGCGGCTTCGGCCGGGCCCACCTGGCGCCGGCCACCGAGACCGGCAACGCCCCCTACCTGGCGCCCGAGCAGTGGCGGCAGGCCCCGGCCGACGGGCGCGCCGACCTCTACGCGCTGGGCTGCGTGCTGTTCGAGCTGTGCGCCGGGCGACCGCCCTACCTCGGCAGCTCGGCGGGCGAGTTGATGCACCGGCACCTGAACGACGCGGTGCCCTACCCGGGCCTGTTCCGCGGCTACCTGCCGGCCGGGCTGGACCAGGTGGTGCTCGCGCTGCTCGCCAAGGACCCGGCGGCCCGGCCGGCCGACGCCGCCGAGGCCGCGGCCCGGCTCGGCGAGGTGGCGGCCGGCTACCACGGGCCGCTGGGCACACCGGTCGCCGCGCCGGTGCCCGCCGCAGCGCCGCCGATGCCCGCCGCACCGCCGGTGGTTCCGCCGGTGCCCCCGCAGCCCCCGCAGCCCCCGCAGTCCGGGCCGCCCGCGCCGGCGAACCCGTTCGCACCACCGTCGACGCCTACAGCCTTCGCGCCGCCGTCGGCGGCCGGGCTGCCCGGGGCGGCCGGGCCGGTCGAGGCCTGGTCCGAGGAGCGGATCCGCGAGCAGGTGGACCAGGCCTGGGCGATCGGCGAGGCCGGGCGGAGCGGCGAGGCGGTCCAGTGGCTGACCGGTCTGGTGGTGCAGTCGGCCGCCGCGCTCGGCCCGGCCCACCCGCAGACCCTGCAGGTCTGCTACGACCTGGCGATCTGGCGCGGGATGGCCGACGACCTGGCCGGCGCGGCGGGCCTGCTCGCGGAGCTGGTGCCGCTGATGATCGCCGCCCTGGGCCCGGGGCACGAGGACGTGGCCCGGGCGACCCGGGACCTCTGGTCCTACCAGCGCGACCTGGAGCGCCGCCGCAACCGCGCCCCGGCGCGGCCCGGCGAGCTGGCGATGCTGCTCGGCCGGCCGCCCGGCTACTGACGCCCGCGCGGCCACCGGCGTCGCGCGGCCACTCGAAGGGGGAGCGGGATGGAGCAGGGGCAACTGCTGGGGGACCGTTACCTGCTGGGCGAGGAGCTCGGCCGGGGCGGCTTCGGGGTGGTCTGGGAGGCGTACGACCAGCGGGTCGGGCGGCAGGTCGCGGTGAAGGCGCTGCGCTACCGCGGCGACCGCGCGGCCCTGACCGACCAGGCCAGGTTCTGGCGCGAGATGCAGGTGCTGGCCCGGCTGCCGCACCCCAACGTGGTGCTGATCCTCGACCAGGGCCAGGCCGTCGACGGCCCGGACAGCTGCGACTACCTGGTGATGGAGCGCCTTGCCGGGCCGACCCTCAAGCAGGTGCTGGAGGAGGGCCGCACCCCGCTGCCCCGGGCGCTCGACTGGGCCCGGCAGCTGTGCGCCGCGCTGGCCGCCGCGCACGCCGCCGAGGTGGTCCACCGCGACATCAAGCCGGAGAACGTCATGTTCGCCGCTGCCGACCGGCAGCTGCTCAAGGTGCTGGACTTCGGCATCGCCCAGATCGGTGACAACAGGGACGGGCTGACCACCGACGGCGCGGTGATCGGCAGCGCGGCCTACCTGGCCCCCGAGCGCTGGCACGGCGAGCCGGGCAGTGCGCGCAGCGACCTCTACGCCCTGGGCTGCGTGCTCTGGGAGCTCTTCACCGGCGAGCGCCCGTTCACCGCCGAGGGCACCGTCGGGCTGATGCTCGGGCACGTGAAGCAGCCGCTGCCGCACCCGGGCGCGCTGCCCGCGGAGCTGGCCGAGCTGCTGGCGGCGCTGCTCGCCAAGGAGCCGGACGACCGCCCGGCCGACGCGGCCGAGGTGGGCCGGCGGCTGGAGCGGGTCGCCGAGGGAGTGCGCGACCTGCGCCGGCAGGCGGACGCGGCCTTCGAGGCGGGGGCGGTGGGGGCGCTGGCTCCGCTGGTGGCCCGGTTCGCGCAGGCCTACGGTCCGCGGGACGGCCGCACGCTGCGCGCCTGCCACGACGTCGCGGTGCTGCTGGAGCGGACGGGGGAGCGTGACCGGGCGTACGGCCTGCTGGTCGAGCTGCTGCCGCACGCCGTCGATGCGCTGGGTACCGACCACCCGGACGTGGCCGACCTCCGGCGTCGGCTGGACCGCACGCCGGCCCCCGCGCGGCCGGCCGGACCCGGGCAGCTCGCGCGGCTGCTCGCCGGTGTCAACCGTGCGGGTGGCTGATTCGGGCGGTCCGGCGGTTGGAGGAATTGATAGGAAGTGGCCGACGGCCACCCCCTGGCCCCCTTCTACAAAATGTTGATATACCTCGGACGCATAGGCGAAGCGGGTGTGCGGCCCGCTCGCGCAGATGCGACACCACAGGTGGTGATGGGCAGATGAAGCTCCTCCGTGTTGGCCTCCCGGGTGCCGAGCGTCCGGTCGTGCTCGGTCCGGACGGCACCGCGTACGACCTCTCGGGGCGCACCCCCGACCTGGACGGAGCCTTCCTGGCCGGCCTCGACGTGACCGAGCTGTCCGGCGCGGTCGCCCGCGGCGAACTGCCGGAACTGGACATCACCGGGCAGCGGATCGGTGCCCCGGTGACCCGGCCCGGCAAGGTGGTCTGCGTCGGCCTGAACTACCGCGACCACGCGGCCGAGGCCGGTGCGGCGATCCCGGCCGAGCCGGTGCTCTTCCTGAAGGCCAGCAACACCGTGGTCGGCCCGGACGACGAGGTGCTGGTCCCGCGCGGCGCGACCAAGACCGACTACGAGATCGAGCTGGCCGCGGTGATCGGCCGCACCGCGCGCTACCTGGAGACCGACGAGGAGGCGGCCGCGGTGATCGCCGGCTACACCATCTCCAACGACGTCACCGAGCGCGCCTTCCAGCTGGAGCGCGGCGGCCAGTGGGACAAGGGCAAGTGCTGCGAGACCTTCAACCCGCTCGGCCCCTACCTGGTCACCCCGGACGAGCTCGGCGACCCGCAGGCCCTGGAGCTCAAGCTCTGGGTCAACGGCGAGCTGCGGCAGGACGGGCACACCGCGGAGATGATCTTCCCGGTGCACCAGGTGATCCGCTACATCAGCCAGTTCATGGTGCTGGAGCCCGGTGACGTGGTCACCACCGGCACCCCGGCCGGCGTCACCATGGGCCGCCCGGGCACCCCGTTCCTGCAGCCCGGCGACGTGATGGAGCTCGAGGTCGCGGGCCTCGGGCGGCAGCGGCAGGTGCTCGGCAAGGCCTGACCGGCCCACCTCGACCCCCGTCCGGTGGCCTGCCTGCGGCCGCGCCCCGGGCGGGTGGCGGGCGGGCCGCCGCCGTCGGCCGACCGCGGCCCGCCCACCCTCCTCGCGCTCAGCCGCCCACCCGCAGTGCCCCCAGCCGGCGCAGCAGGGCGGCGGCGCGGCCGTCCGGCGCCTCCAGCGCCAGCAGCCCCGCCAGCACCTCGGCGGCCTGCGGGTCGTGCGCGGCGGTGGCGGCGCACATCGCCACGAACTCGTCCACCAGCCAGTCGCGCAGCTGGGCGGGCGGGATCTGTCGGCCCTCGTCCAGCCAGCTGAGCGAGGAGGCCTCGACCACCGAGATCCACGAGCGCACCAGCAGGGTGAGCCGCGGCCCCGGCTCGGTCATGCCCATGTACCGCAGGGTGCGGCGCAGCGCGGCCCGGCGCACCTTGTCCACGATCGCGCTGGTCCGCGCGGTCTCCACCACCGAGCCGCCGCGCAGCAGGGCGCCGTAGCCGGCGTCGTGCTCGGCGACGAAGGAGAAGTAGCCGTCCAGCACGGCGCCGAGCTGCTCGGTCGGGGTGCCCCGCGGCGGCACCGCGAACCGGCTGATCAGCTCCTCGGCGGCGCTGCTCAGGGCGGCCTCGTAGAGCTGCTGCTTGCCGCCGGCGAAGTAGCGGTAGACCAGCGGGCGGGAGGCGCCGGAGGCCTCGGCCACGTCGTCCAGGCTCACCTCGTCCGGCGGACGGCTGCTGAACAGCTCCAGCGCCACCGCGATCAGCTGCTCGCGGCGCTGCTGCACCGGCAGCCGCCGGTAGCCGGCCCGGCGCGGCCGCTCGCCGCTCCCACCGCCGCCGACCGGGGCGGCAGCAGTGGCCGGGCGGGCGGCGGGCGAGGAGGTGGGCGCGGCCGGCTCGGTGGCGTTCATGGCGGTCAGCGTAGTGCGCAACCAGCCCGGCGGAACCCCGCGCGCGGGGCCGGATCACGGCGCGGAACCCCGGAGCACGCTGCGGAACCTGCTCCCTCCGTTCCGGAAAGGGGCTTGCAAAGCGTCCTGGCTGCGAAAAGATGTCCGAATGGCTGTTGAACCCAACCCCGCCGCCGACGTCCGCACCCCGCGCACCATCGCGGATGCGTACGTCCAGGCCCTCGCCGACCTCGACCCGCTCACCGCGGTCTACCTCGGACTCAACCCGGAGGACGACCGCCTCCCCGACCTCTCCCCGGCCGGCCAGGCCGCCACCGCCGAACTGGCCCGCCGCACGCTGGCCGAGCTCGACGGCGCCGAGGCCGCCGGCCTGGACGGCGCCGCCGACCCGGCCGCCGAGCAGCGCTGCGCCCAGCTGCTGCGCGAGCGGCTGACCGCCGAGCTCGCCGTCCACGAGGCCGGCGAGGACCTGCGCGCGCTGCGCAACCTGGCCTCGCCGCTGCACAACACCCGTGAGCTGTTCACCCTGCTGCCGACCGAGACCGAGGACGACTGGGCCCAGCTGGGCCGCCGGCTGGCCCGGTTCCCGCTGGCCGTGCGGCAGTACCGGGAGACGCTGACCGAGGGCGTGGCCCGCGGGCTGCTGGCCGGTCCGCGGCAGGTGGCCACCGTGCTGGGGCAGATCGCCGAGTGGCTGGCCCCGGACGAGGAGATCGCCGAGGCGGCCCGGCCGGCCGGGTGGTTCGGCACCCTGATCGCGCCCGCCCCCGCGGAGCTCGCCGCCGAGCTGACCGAGCACGCGCTGGCCTCCGCCGCGGAGCTGGCCGTGCTGCGCGACTGGCTGGCCGAGGTCTACACCCCGGCCGCCGCCGGCACCCCCGACACCGTCGGCCGCGAGCGCTACCTGCGCTGGGCCCGGCTGTGGAACGGCGCCGACCTGGACCTGGACGAGGCCTACCGGTGGGCCTGGAGCGAGTTCCACGACATCGACGCGCAGATGCGGGTCGAGGCCGAGAAGGTGCTGCCGGGCAGCACGCCGATGGCGGCGATGCAGTGGCTGGAGACCGAGGGCCCGGCGATCCAGGGCGCCGAGGCGGCCCGCGAGTACCTGCAGGGCCTGATGGACCAGGCGATCCGCGACCTGCAGGGGGTGCACTTCGACCTGGCCGAGCCGATCACCCGGGTCGAGTCCAAGCTCGCCCCCGCCGGCACCGCCAGCGCCCCCTACTACTCGGCCCCCTCGCTGGACTTCAGCCGCCCGGGCCGCACCTGGCTGCCGGTGATGGGCCGCGACTCCTTCCCCACCTGGGACCTGGTCAGCACCTGGTACCACGAGGGCGTCCCCGGCCACCACCTCCAGCTGGCGCAGTGGAACTACGTGGCCGGCCGGCTCTCCACCTACCAGGTCAGCCTCGGCGGGGTGAGCGCCAACATGGAGGGCTGGGCGCTGTACGCCGAGCGCCTGATGGACGAGCTCGGCTACCTGACCGACCCCGGCCACCGGCTCGGCTACCTGAACGCCCAGATGCTGCGGGCGCTGCGGGTGATCCTGGACATCGGCATGCACGTCGGCCTGGAGTTCCCGGCCGACTCGCCGTTCCACCCGGGTGAGCCGATGACCCCGGAGCTGGGCCGCGAGTTCTTCGGCAGCTACTGCGGGCTGGCCCCCGACAACCTGGACAGTGAGCTGGTCCGCTACCTCGGCCTGCCGGGCCAGGCGATCGGCTACAAGCTCGGCGAGCGGGCCTGGCTGCGCGGCCGGGCGGCGGCGCGGGCGGCGCACGAGGCGCGCGGCGAGGAGTTCGACCTCAAGGCCTGGCACATGGCGGCGCTCTCGCAGGGCTCGCTGGGGCTGGACGACCTGGCGGCGGTGCTGGCCGAGCTGTGACGCGCGGACGCTGACGGGGGGCGGGGCGGGGCGGGGCGGGGCGGGGCTGGGCCGGGAGACCGGTCGACCGGTGGCCGGCGGACCGGGGCCCGCTGCCGGCCCCCGCGGCGGCGGCCGTTAAAGCTTGGACAAAACCTGGGCATTTGTCCGCTTTAATCCCTCTTTGTGCTTGCCCCCTCTGCGGTCCCGCGTTTGGCTTGAGGGAAGTGCCGTCCGTGCACACCGACGGCACCCCCGTCCGGAAGGCTCCTCCCGTGTCCGCGCAACACGCCATGGCCGACCCGGTGCCGGACCCCCGCCGCTGGCGGGCACTGGCCGTGATCGCCATCGCTCAGCTGATGATCGTGCTCGACATCACGATCGTGAACATCGCCCTCCCGTCCGCCCAGCACGACCTCGGCATCTCCAACGGCAACCGCCAGTGGGTGATCACCGCGTACACCCTCGCCTTCGGTGGCCTGCTGCTGCTCGGCGGCCGGATCGGGGACCTCTACGGGCGCAAACGCACCTTCATGATCGGCCTGCTCGGCTTCGCCTTCGCCTCCGCGCTCGGCGGTGCCTCGCAGTCCGGCGTGATGCTCTTCGCCTCCCGGGCGCTGCAGGGCACCTTCGGCGCGCTGCTCGCCCCGGCTGCGCTGGGGTTGCTCTCCACCACCTTCCGGGAGCCGAAGGAACGGGCCACCGCGTTCGGCATCTTCGGCGGGATCGCCGCCGGCGGCAGCGCCATCGGGTTCATCGCGGGCGGGCTGCTGACCGAGTACCTGAACTGGCGCTGGTGCCTGTTCGTCAACGTGCCGATCGCGCTGGTCACCGCGGTCGGCGCGTTCCGGCTGCTGGAGCGTGACCACATCGGCAAGGGCACCCGGATCTCGCTCGACCTGCCCGGCGCGCTGCTCGGCTGCGGCGGGTTGCTGGCCATCGTGTACGGCACCTCGGAGGCCGAGTCGCGCGGCTGGAACGACTGGCTGGTGCTGCTCTGCCTGGCCCTTGGCGGCGCGCTGCTGGCCGTCTTCGTGGCCGCCGAGCGGCGCACCGACCACCCGCTGATGCCGCTGCACGTGGTCGCGAACCGCAACCGCGGCGGCGCGGCGCTGGCGGTCGGCCTGTCCGTGATCGGGCTGTTCGGACTCTTCCTCTTCCTCACCTACTACCTCCAGGTGATCAAGGGCTTCTCGCCGCTGAAGACCGGCCTCGCCTTCCTGCCGATGACCGCCGCGATCATCACCAGTTCCACCGGCTTCGCCGCCCGGCTGATGAACCGGGTGCCGGCGCGCAACCTGATCGTGCCCGGGCTGCTGCTCGCCACGGCCGGCATGGCCTGGATCAGCCAGCTCAAGGTCGGCAGCACCTACCCGACCTCGGTGCTGCCCTCCGAACTGCTGCTCGGCTTCGGGATGGGTCTGGTCTTCATGCCCTCGATGAGCCTGGCCACCCTGGGCGTGGCCCCACGGGAGACCGGCGCGGCCTCGGCGATCATGAACACCGCCCAGCAGGTCGGCGGCTCGATCGGCACCGCCCTGCTCAACACCATCGCGGCCAGCGCCACCACCGCCTACCTGGTCGGCAAGGACGCCGCCAGCCGCGCGGTGCAGAACACCGCGAACGTGCACGGCTACACGGTCGCCATCACGGTGGCGATCGGCATCCTGCTCTTCGCCTCGGTGCTGGCCTTCGTCATGGTCGACCACCGGCCCAGCCCCGGCGAGGCCAGCGGCGAGGACGCCGAGGCGGCGGTGCGCGCCACGGCCTGAGCCGATCCGCTGGACCCACCTGCTGCCCCTCACGCCGGCACCGCGTCACGACCGTGACGCGGTGCCGGCGTGAGGGGCAGCTTTGAATCTTGGCGGAATCCCCCCTCACCTGGGCCTTCTCCTGCCACGAACCGTCCGCCATGATGTCTGCTGTTCACCGGCCGTCCGCCGGGTGGTGGATTCTCACGCGGCTCTCAGTGGAGCATCACCACGTTTCCAATGAGGCGGGCGATATTCGAAAGGTAGCCGAGGCATCCCTCTCGGATGCCGGACCAGCCGGCCGACCGGCCGCCGACCGCGGGTAGGAGAGCACCGTCCTGATGAGCAGTCAGCAGCGCGGTTTCCGCCGGATCCACCCCCGTCTCCTCAACCGTCCGCTGGTGCTGGTGGCCTCACTGGCCATCGCCCTGATCGTCGCCGTCGCCTGCGTCAGCTTCGTCACTTCCCGCGCGGCCGCCTCCCCCCGGGCCGCGGACACCGCTGCACGCAACGCCGCCGTGGCCGGCTCTGCCGCCACCACCCCCGCCACCTCGCCGCCGCCCGCCGCGGACCCGTCCACCGCCGCCCCGGCCGGGCCGCCCGCCCCGAACTCGGCCCCGCTGGCCGAGCTGCCGCCCCCCAACACCCCCTCGCCCTCCCCGACACCCACCCCCACCCCGACGCCCACCCCGACGCCCACGCCGACCCCCTCGGCCGACCCGTCCTCCGCCGCCCCCGACGACCCGTCCACCGGCGACACCACCCGCGCCACGCCCACCACCGCCGTCGCCGCCTCCGGCCCGGAGGCCGACCGGGTCGGCGCCCTGTTCAGCGGCAGCGCCACCGACGGCAACCACTTCTGCACGGCCAGCGTGGTGCAGAGCCCCACCCGCAACCTGCTGGTCACCGCGGCCCACTGCGTCGGCAACACCAACGGCCTGCTCTTCGCCCCCGCCTTCCGCAACGGCCAGACCCCCTACGGCGTGTGGCAGGTCACCCAGATCTACAACACCAACGGCTGGGTCCAGAACCAGGACCCCGACCAGGACTTCGCCTTCCTCGAGGTCGCCCCGCTGAACGGCAAGCAGATCCAGGACGTGGTCGGCGGCAACCCGCTCGGCCTCAACCAGTCCTTCACCGCCACGGTCCGCCTCTACGGCTACCCCAGCAACACCGACGCCCCCATCCTCTGCTCCAACGCCACCACCCAGTTCTCCGCATACCAACGAGAGATCGCCTGCCCCGGCTACCCGGGCGGCACCAGCGGCGGCCCCTGGATCAACACCACCAACGGCGACATCATCGGCGTCATCGGCGGCTACCAACAGGGCGGCAACACCCCGGACATCTCCTACAGCGCGTACTTCGACCAGACCATCGGCAACCTCTACAACCTGGCGGTCTCAAGCTCGGGCTGAGGGAGCGGCTCCTGGTGGGAAGTCGACTCCGCCGACTTCCCACCAGGAGCCACCGGTGCGGTCCTGGTTGATCAGGTTCACCCCGTCGTGGGTCCGGACCCTTGCGGGTTGCCCTTCGCCGCCGGCCAACGCGTCGAGCAGGCGCACGGCGTAGACGGGCTCCATGGATTCCCGCACTTCCTCCGCGGTGAACCATCGAACGGCCGTCGACTCGTCCGAGGTCCTCGCGGTGCCGCCTGTCACGTGGCAGCGGAACACCAGGGCGACCACGCCGCGTGCCAGGTTCTTGTACACGCCCGTGAGGTGGTCGACCTCGACCTTGATGCCGGTCTCCTCGAACACCTCGCGGCGTACGCCGTCCTCCAGCGTCTCGTCGAGTTCGAGCACCCCGCCCGGTGGCTCCCACCGTCCGTTGTCGGCGCGCCGGATCACCAGGACCCGGCCGTCGTCGCATACCACGGCTCCCGCCACCGAGACGGAGTGGAGCGGCGTTGACACTGGTTGCGGACGGCTGTCACTCATGAGTCGAAGTCGTACTCCAGCACGTACGAGGCGGAATCGAGCACCATCTCGTTGACCTCGACGGCCCGTCCGTCCTCGGTGTACGCCGTGCGGCAGATGAGCAGTACCGGAGTCCCGGCCGGCAGCTGAAGCCGGTCGCTCTCCTCGGCCAGCGGCATCCGGGAGCGGACCTCCTCGCGGAAGTGGACCGGCCTCGCGCCCAGCTCTGCCAGCCGGGCGTAGCTGCCACCCGGGCCGGTGTCCTGCTCGGTGATCCGGCTGCCCGCGACCAGCGCTGCCGGCAGGTAGGAGGCGGAGAGCAGCACCGGCTTCCCGTCGAGCACGAAGCGCCGCCGCCGCACGCAGACCCGCTCGCCCTCGGCCAGCTCCAGCACGGCGGCCACCGCGTCCGGTGCGACCGACTCGCCGACCGAGACCTGGTCGACCGTCAGCGCCCGGCTCTCGATGTCCGCCGACCAGATCGAGCGGCCCGACCCCCAGTGCTCCGCCGCCAGCCGCTGGATCCCGCGGCGCCGCAGCGGCCGGAAGTCCCGAACGAAGACTCCCGCTCCCTTGCGGGCCTCGGCGATGCCTTCCTGTTGGAGCACCCCGAGCGCCTGACGTGCGGTCATCCTGGCGACCCCGTGAGTCTCCATCAGGTCGTTCTCACCGGGCAGGCGATCGCCCGCCCGGTACGTGCCGGAGTCGATGTCCGCCTTGAGCGCATCGGCGATCCGGCGGTACTTGGGCTGACTTTCGCCGCTGGCGACCATAGCTCTCCTCGGTGATCTCTAGACATCGTAGGACCGTCTCTCAGGACAGGACGAACAGGACGGAGCAACCGAGGCAGGCTTGTTGACATCTCTAGAGATCTCTAGTTCTCTAGAGATATAGCACTGGCCTGCATAGATCAGTGAGGTTCCGATGGTCGACGTGGCTGGACAGCCGAACTTCGTCCCCTACATCACCGCTTGGAGCTCCGAGCGGTACGTCCACCCCGCCGTCGTCGCGCATCCGCGTGGCGGCATCGCGTTCCCTGACGAGTCGCTCTACGACCGTGATGGTGACGGCGTCCTCTGGGCTCGGATGAACTCCGCCCCCAATATCGGCCGGCCCGACTTCGGACGTGTGCACCCTGGGCGGCAGCGGCGGGCCATGCGGGGGTTGCTCTGTCAGGTGTGCGGTGGGCCGGCCGGTCGGACCGACGGCGGGGTGCTCTGGTTGCTCAAGGACGACCGCGGCGACTGGCCCGGTTGGCCCGAGGGCATGGCTGCCACGCATCCTCCGGTTTGCGCGCCCTGTGCCGCCCGTGCGGCCCGGCTCTGTCCGCACCTGCGGGGCGCCGCCGTCGCTGTCCGGGTGGGGGACTGTCGGACCCGTGGTGTCTACGGCAGTCTCCATCGCCCGGGTGGGTTCGCGGCCGAGCTGACAGTGGCCGCCGACGACCCGCGGGCCCGGTGGGTGCTCGCTGCCCAGATGGTGCGGGTGCTGCGGGAGTGCTCGGTCCTCGACCTCGCAGTGGCCGCGTGAGACTGGAAAAAGCCAAGGCCCAGGCTTGCGACTACTGTCGCCGGCCTGGGCCTTCGTGACACTTCCTCAGAAGTGCCCCCGGTAGGATTCGAACCTACGCACCCGCCTCCGGAGGGCGGTGCTCTATCCCCTGAGCTACGGGGGCTCCGCGGTTTCCCGCTGCCGCATCTCTGCGACGGGAAGAACACTACCAGCTCCGTGGCGTGCTCTGTGCAGGGGTTTTCGTCCGGGTGTCCGGGTGAGGTCCGGGTGGGGTGTCCGCCGGTCTCCGCAAAGCCCGGACGGCCCCACCTCCGTCGCCGTAGGCTCGTGGGGTGTCGGGTGGCGTGACCGGGCGGGTCCTCGTGGTGGACGACAGCGAGGTGATCCGTCAGCTGATCAGGGTCAACCTGGAGCTGGAGGGCTTCGAGGTGGTGACCGCGGCCGACGGTGCCGAGTGCCTGGAGGTGGTGCGCCGGGTCCGGCCCGACGTGGTGACGCTGGACGTGATGATGCCGCGGCTGGACGGCCTGCGGACCGCGGCCCGGTTGCGGGCCCAGGAGCAGACCGCGCGGCTGCCGATCGCGATCGTCAGCGCCTGCACCCCGGCGGACCTGGACCGAGGTGAGTCGGTCGGGGTGGACGGGTACCTCGGCAAGCCGTTCGACCCGGCGGACCTGGTGGCGCTGGTGCACCGACTGATGATGATCAAGGAGCACGGCGGCGGGGGCGGGGTCGTCTTCGGCGGCGGCTTCGGCGGCGGTGATGTTCGCTGACAGCGAACAGCCAGTGAGCGGCCGGCGAGCAGTCATCCGCCCCGCCCGCCCGACCCGCCGGTCTCAACCGGCAAACCGAGTGGCGGGCGGGTGCCCCCTCTCGCCTAGGCTTGGGCCCGTGACACCCGCAGAGCTCTCCCAGGCAGTCCAGGTCGCCGTGCGCGCCGCCGTCGAGGCGGGCGAGCTGTCCGTCGACGTCCCCCAGGTCGTGACGGTCGAGCGACCCAAGAACCGCGACCACGGCGACTACGCCACCAACGTGGCGCTCCAGCTCGCCAAGCCGGCCGGCAAGCCGCCCCGCGCGGTCGCCGAGCTGGTCGCCGCGCGCCTGCGCGAGCTGCCCGGCGTCGCCGCGGTGGACATCGCCGGCCCGGGCTTCCTCAACATCACGCTGGACGCCGCCACCCAGGGCGGGCTGGCCCGCACCATCGTCGAGACCGGCGCCGCGTACGGGCGCAACGAGGCGCTCAAGGGCCTGAAGATCAACCTCGAGTTCGTCTCGGCCAACCCGACCGGCCCGATCCACATCGGCGGGGTCCGCTGGGCCGCGGTCGGCGACTCGCTGGGCCGGATCCTCAAGGCGACCGGCGCGGACGTCACCACCGAGTACTACCTGAACGACGCCGGCGTGCAGATCTCCAAGTTCGCCGCCTCGCTCAAGGCCGCCGCGCACGGCGAACCGGTGCCGGCCGACGGCTACGTCGGCGAGTACATCAACGACATCGCCAAGGCGATCACCGACGCCGACCCGGCCATCTTGGAGCTACCGGAGGCCGAGCAGCTCCAGGCCTTCCGGGCCAGCGGCCTGCAGCTGATGGTGGCCGAGATCAAGCGGTCGATGACCGAGTTCGGCACCCACTTCGACACCTGGTTCTCGGAGAAGTCGCTGCACGACTCCGGTGCCGTCGAGAAGGCCATCGGGCGGCTGCGCGAGCAGGGCCACGTCTTCGACCAGGACGGTGCGATCTGGCTGCGCACCACCGACTTCGGCGACGACAAGGACCGGGTGCTGATCAAGGCCGACGGCGAGACCACCTACTTCGCCGCCGACGCCGCCTACTACCTGAGCAAGCGGGACCGCGGCAGCGAGGTCTCGGTCTACATGCTGGGCGCCGACCACCACGGCTACGTCGGCCGGCTGAAGGCCATCGCGGCCTGCGCGGGCGACGACATGGACCGCAACATCGAGGTCAAGATCGGCCAGTTCGTCAAGATGCTGCGCGACGGTGAGGAGGTCCGCATGTCCAAGCGGGCCGGCAACATCATCACCATCGACGACGTGGTCGACTGGATCGGCGTGGACGCGGCGCGCTACACGCTCTCCCGCTCCTCGACCGACTCGACGATCACGCTGGACATCAACATCCTGACCAGCCAGACCAACGAGAACCCGGTCTACTACGTGCAGTACGCGCACACCCGGATGTGCGGCGTGGCGCGCAAGGCGGCCGAGCTGGGCGTCGACAAGGGCGCCGCGGCGGACTTCAAGCCCGAGCTGCTCGCCACCGAGTGGGAGAACGACATGCTCGGCGCGCTCGGCGAGTTCCCCCGGATCGTGGCCCGCTCCGGCGAGCTGCGCGAGCCGCACCACGTGGCCCGCTACCTGGAGGACCTGGCCGGCAAGTACCACCGGCTCTACGAGAACTGCCAGTTCCTGCCCAAGGGCGACGAGGAGCTGACCGACACCCACCGCGCCCGGCTGTGGCTGGTCGAGGCGACCCGCACCGTGGTCGCCAACGGCCTGGCCCTGCTCGGCGTCTCCGCCCCCGAGCGGATGTAGCCCGCGGCGCGGGTGCCGCCCGCCGGCACCCGCGCCCCCACGAGAGAGACCGCCGCACGATGAGCCGCTCCGCGCACCCCGCTGGTCCCCGTCACGGCGACGTCCTGCCCGAGGGGCACTACCTCGCCCCGCCGAGCGACCTGAACCGGCTGGACCCCAAGGTCTGGTCCCGCACGGTGACCCGGGACGAGGACGGCACGGCGACGGTCGGCGGGCTGACGGTGACCGAGCTCGCCGCCGAGTTCGGCACCCCGGCGTACGTGCTGGACGAGGCCGACTTCCGGGCCCGGGCCCGCGCCTGGCGGGACGCGTTCGGCCCGCGGGCGGACGTCTACTACGCGGGCAAGGCCTTCCTCTCCAAGGCCGTGGTCCGCTGGCTGCACGAGGAGGGGCTCAACCTCGACGTGTGCAGCCCGGGCGAGCTCGCGGTGGCGCTGGCCGCCGGGATGCCGGCCGAGCGGATCGCGCTGCACGGCAACAACAAGTCGGCGGCCGAGCTGGAGCAGGCGGTCAAGGCGGGCGTCGGGCACGTCGTGGTCGACTCGACCGCCGAGATCGAGCGGCTGGCCGCGATCGCCGCCGGCCAGGGGGTCCGCCAGCCGGTGCTGATCCGGGTGACGGTCGGCGTGGAGGCCCACACCCACGAGTTCATCGCCACCGCGCACGAGGACCAGAAGTTCGGCTTCTCGCTGGCGCAGGGCGCGGCCGCGGCGGCGGTCCGCGAGGTGCTGGGGCACGGCTCGCTGGAGCTGCGCGGCCTGCACTCGCACATCGGTTCGCAGATCTTCGACACCGCCGGCTTCGAGGTCGCGGCCCACCGGGTGGTCGGCCTGCTCGCCGCGATCCGCAACGAGCACGGCGTCGAGCTGCCCGAGATCGACCTCGGCGGCGGCCTGGGCATCGCCTACACCAGCGAGGACGACCCGCGCGAGCCGGCCGAGATCGCCACCGCGCTGGCCGCCATCATCGCCCGGGAGTGCGGCGCGGCCGGGCTGGCCACCCCGCGGCTGAGCGTGGAGCCGGGCCGGGCGATCGTCGGGCCCACCGCGTTCACGCTGTACGAGGTCGGCACGGTCAAGCCGCTGCCCGGACTGCGCACCTACGTCAGCGTGGACGGCGGGATGTCCGACAACATCCGCACCGCGCTCTACGACGCCGAGTACTCGGTGGCCCTGGTCTCCCGCACCAGCACCGCCGAGCCGATGCTGGTGCGGGTGGTCGGCAAGCACTGCGAGTCCGGCGACATCGTGGTCAAGGACGCCTTCCTGCCCGCCGACCTGCGGCCGGGCGACCTGATCGCGGTGCCGGCCACCGGTGCCTACTGCCGCTCGATGGCGAGCAACTACAACCACGCGCTGCGGCCGCCGGTGCTGGCGGTCGCGGACGGCGCCGCGCGGGTGATCGTGCGGCGCGAGACGGAGGAGGATCTCCTGCGTCTCGATATCGGATGACGGAAATCGTGTCTCGGATCTTGAGACACCCGTAGATCTTTCCGAAACGTCCCCGAGACTGGAACAAGTCAAGGTCCGGCGGCAGGCCGAAATGCCGCCGGGAACGAGCTGGATGAGCGGAGTCGGATGATGCGTACGCGGCCGCTGAAGGTGGCGCTGCTGGGCTGTGGTGTGGTGGGCTCCGAGGTGGCGCGCATCATGACGACGGACGCCGCCGACCTCGCCGCGCGGATCGGCGCGCCGGTGGAGCTCGCCGGCATCGCGGTCCGGCGGGCCGGCCGTCCCCGCCCCGGTGTGCCCGAGCACCTGCTCACCACCGACGCCGAGGCGCTGGTCAAGCGCGCGGACATCGACGTGGTGGTCGAGGTGGTGGGCGGGATCGAGCCGTCCAAGCACCTGATCCTCTCCGCGTTCAAGCACGGCGCCTCGGTGGTCAGCGCGAACAAGGCGCTGCTCGCCCAGGACGGCGCCGAGCTGCACGCGGCCGCCGCCGCGGCCGGGGTCGACCTGTACTACGAGGCCGCGGTGGCCGGCGCGATCCCGCTGGTCCGCCCGCTGCGCGAGTCGCTGGCCGGCGACCGGGTCAACCGGGTGCTCGGGATCGTCAACGGCACCACCAACTTCATCCTCGACAAGATGGACACCACCGGCGCCGGCTACTCGGAGGCGCTGGAGGAGGCCACCGCGCTCGGGTACGCCGAGGCCGACCCGACCGCCGACGTCGAGGGCTTCGACGCCGCCGCCAAGGCCGCGATCCTGGCCGGCATCGCCTTCCATACCAAGGTCACCGCCGCGGACGTGTACCGCGAGGGCCTGACCGAGGTGACCGCCGCCGACATCGCCAGCGCCAAGGCGATGGGCTGCGTGGTCAAGCTGCTGGCGATCTGCGAGCGGGCCGCCGACGGCGCCTCGGTCACCGCCCGGGTGCACCCGGCGATGATCCCGCTCAGCCACCCGCTGGCCAGCGTCCGGGAGGCCTACAACGCGGTCTTCGTCGAGGCCGAGGCGGCCGGCCGGCTGATGTTCTACGGTCCGGGCGCCGGCGGCGCGCCGACCGCCTCCGCGGTGCTCGGCGACCTGGTCGCGGTCTGCCGCAACCGCATCAACGGCGCCACCGGCCCGGGCGACTCGCTCTACACCAAGCTGCCCGCCAAGCCCATGGACGAGGTCATCACCCGCTACCACGTCAGCCTGGACGTGGACGACCGCGCGGGCGTGCTGGCGCAGGTGGCCTCGGTCTTCGCCGACCACGGGGTGTCCATCGACACGGTGCGCCAGCAGGGCCGCGACGGCGACGCCTCGCTGGTCGTGGTGACCCACCGGGCCACCGACGCCGCGCTGTCGGCCACCGTGGACAAGCTCCGCGCGCTGGACAGCGTGCGGGACGTCGCCAGCATCATGCGGGTTGAAGGGGAATGAACGCCATGAACGCCGTTGTCGATCGCGCTGACCGAGTGGGTGGCCGCACCCACCAGTGGCGCGGGGTGATCGAGGAGTACCGCGACCGCCTCCCGGTGGACGACCAGACGCCCGTGGTCACCCTGCTGGAGGGCGGCACGCCGCTGGTCCCCGCCCAGCTGCTCTCGGAGCGGACCGGGTGCGAGGTCTACCTCAAGGTGGAGGGCGCCAACCCGACCGGCTCCTTCAAGGACCGCGGCATGACGATGGCGATCTCGACGGCCAAGGGCGCCGGCGCCCAGGCGGTGATCTGCGCGTCCACCGGCAACACCTCGGCCTCGGCCGCCGCCTACGCGGTGCGCGCGGGCCTGGTCTGCGCGGTGCTGGTGCCGCAGGGCAAGATCGCGCTGGGCAAGATGGGCCAGGCGCTGGTGCACGGCGCGAAGATCCTCCAGGTGGACGGGAACTTCGACGACTGCCTCACCCTCGCGCGTGAACTGTCCGAGAACTATCCCGTCGCGCTGGTGAACTCGGTCAACCCGGTGCGGATCGAGGGCCAGAAGACCGCCGCCTTCGAGGTGGTCGACATGCTCGGCGACGCCCCGGACATCCACGTGCTGCCGGTGGGCAACGCGGGCAACATCACCGCCTACTGGAAGGGCTACCAGGAGTACGCGGCGGACGGCCTGGCCACCCGCAAGCCGCGGATGTGGGGCTTCCAGGCCTCCGGCTCGGCCCCGATCGTGGACGGCGCCCCGGTGCTCAAGCCGCAGACCATCGCGACCGCGATCCGGATCGGCAACCCGGCCTCCTGGGCCTTCGCGGAGGCCGCCCGGGACGACTCCGGCGGCCTCATCGACAAGGTGACCGACCGTCAGATCCTGGCTGCCTACCGGCTGTTGGCGGCGAAGGAGGGCGTCTTCGTGGAGCCCTCGTCGGCCGCCAGCGTGGCCGGCCTGCTGGCCAAGGCGGACGCCGGCCTGGTCGACCCGGGCCAGCGGATCGTCTGCACGGTGACCGGCAACGGGCTCAAGGACCCGGACTGGGCGGTGGCCGGCGCGCCGCAGCCCACGGTGGTCCCGGTCTCTGCCGCGGCCGCCGCGCAGCAGCTCGGCCTGGTCGACTGACCCGGTCGGCCGGCGCCGGATTTTGACGGCGCGTCGACAATTCGCGAGCGCCGCGACGGTCGGCGAACGCGGCGGACGGGCCGGTCCTCGGACCGGCCCGTCCGGTACGCGGCCGAACTGTCCCGGAGCGGGTGAGTAACTGCCCCGCTGTCGCTTTCGTTGTTGTTTGTGATGGCCTCGCGATGCTCTTTGCGATGCCATTTCCGGCCGGATTCCGGCCATAACCTGCAACACGGCAGATCGAGAGGGAGCGGGGTGTACCGCTGTGGAACCTCTCTTCGATACGCTGAACCCCGGCGGTGTGGCACATGCCAAAGGCTCGGCCACCTCCCAGTGGGGCGGACCTGAGCCGCTCGCAGCACCCTGACGCCCCCGCCGCCGTACCACCGCAGGGCCCCCAGGCGGGCCTGCCTCACTCCCCAGGAGAGTCCACCGCATGGCCGGTCCTGCATTCCGTGCCGCCGCCGTCCGGGTTCGGGTTCCCGCGACCAGTGCCAATCTGGGCCCGGGTTTCGACGCCTTCGGACTCGCCCTCGGCCTCTACGACGACATCGTGGTCCGGGTGGCGGACTCCGGCCTGAGCGTGGACATCGCGGGGGAGGGCGCCGAGTCGCTGGCCCGTGACGAGCGTCACCTCGTGGTCCGCTCGATGCGCGCGGCCTTCGACCGGCTCGGCGGCCAGCCCCGCGGCCTCGAAGTGGTCTGCGCCAACCGGATACCGCACGGGCGCGGCCTGGGCTCCTCCTCGGCCGCGATCTGCGCGGGCATCGTCGCCGCCCGCGCGGTGACCATCGGCGGCGCGGCCGCCCTCGACGACGCGGCGATGCTGGCCCTCGCCTCCGAGCTGGAGGGCCACCCCGACAACGTCGCCGCCTGCCTGGCCGGCGGCTTCACCATCGCCTGGACCGACGAGGACCAGGCCCACGCGGTGCGCCTCGACCCGAGCTCCGACGTGGTTCCGGTGGTCTTCATCCCGGCCACCGAGGTGCTCACCGAGACCGCCCGCGGCCTGCTCCCGAAGACCGTGCCGCTGGCCGACGCCGCGGCCAACGCCGGCCGCTCCGCCCTGCTCGTCGAGGCCCTGACCAGGCGCCCCGAGCTGCTGCTGGCCGCCACCGAGGACCGGCTGCACCAGGACTACCGCTCCGGTGCGATGCCGGACAGCGCCGCCCTGGTGGCCGCGCTGCGCGCCGAGGGCGTGCCCGCGGTGATCTCCGGGGCCGGGCCGACCGTGCTGGCGCTGTCCGACGAGGCCGGCGCCGACAAGTTGCTCCATTTCGTCGGGGAGCGGAGCGAGTCCGACGACGGTCGACACAGCGCCGGGGCTTCGTTTACGGCCCACAAGCTGCGGCTCGACCGTGACGGAGCGGGCGTCCTGCCGTTGGACGGATGACCGTTCCCGCAGACCAGGCCGCGCGTTGCCGGCGCGGTCGCCGTCCGCACGGCCGTGCGCCCAAGTGGGTGCCGAACCCGCGGTCGCGCGGAATTCGGACGGACCCGCGCTATGGACACGATTGGCAAGCGCAAGGCTGGGGAATGTGTGAGGGGGTCGGTAGTGTTAACCTCAATGCTGCATCAGGCGCCCCGCGGGGCCCGGTGCACCGCGTCCCCCACCTCTGAGCCCGCATTCGCGGGGTCACGGCGATGTCGGGGACCACGATTCTCCGGGAGCCCGCCACAGCGCGTACGCAGCCTGCCTGCGCGATTGCGGTCGCATCCCGAAGCCGTGTCGGATCCTGACCCCCATCCGCCGCAAGCGGCCCTCGACTGAGGCCCGACGGAGCGGGAGCGCGGGAGACCGTCACGCGACGGGGGCCCGGGTTTCGCAGGCAGCGCGGTCGGCATGCGGTGTTGTTTCGTTTGACCGCCCGCCGTGCTTCTTCGCTCCACCGTGCCTCGTGCACCGCACTTCGCACCTCATCCCCCCAGCCGGCACCGCCGTGGTGGAGGGACCACCGCATCGGACCTGTGCACCGCAGAGCGCAGGTCAGACAGCACAACCGGTCGCCGAGCCAGACAGGCCGACGTCCGCTCCAGGGAAGGACCCTTAGTGAGCGACACCACCGATCTGATGGGCGCGCGCCCGGACGCCGACGCGACGGACACGCCCGCCGCCCCCGCGGCGCCGGCCAAGCGCCGCCGTACCGCTGCCGCAGGCCTTGACGGTCTGGTCCTGGCCGAGCTGCAGAAGCTCGCCTCGACGCTCGGCATCAGCGGGACCGGCCGGATGCGCAAGCAGCAGCTCATCGAGGCCATCAAGGAGAAGAGCGGCGGCGACCCGCTGCTCGCCTCCGCCGGCGCCCCGGCGCCGGCCAAGACGGCCGCCAAGGAGAGCGCCGCCGCCGAGCCGGCCGAGAAGCCGGCCCGCCGCAGCCGGGCGGCTGCCGCCGCCACCGCGCCCGCCGCGTCGACCCAGATCGAGATCCCGGGCCAGGCCGCCCCCGAGACGGCC
>NZ_JBNQTI010000077.1:0-37831 GCF_050325825.1 Kitasatospora sp. LaBMicrA B282 | reverse complement strand
CGGCCCTGGTGCTGGCCGACCGGGCGGCCGGCAGCGTGCCGCTGGGCCGGCTGCGCGAGCGGGCCAGGACGGCGGCCGGGGTGCTGGCGGCGCTGCGCACGGTGGAGCTGCGGGCGGCCCGGCTGGCCGTGACCGCGGGCAGTGCGGGCGGCGAGCGGCGGATCCGGCTGCGGCTGCCGATGCCGCGGCAGGCCTGGCTGGTGGTGCCCTGGCGGGACGCCACCGCGCTGCTGCGGGCGCCCTCCCGGCTGGGCCGGGCGGTGCTGCTCGCGGTGCCGGCGCTGCTCTGCGGCGGGCTGGCGCACGGGATCGGCAGCCGGCCTTCGGTGCCGGTCACCGCGGTGGCGCTGGTCTTCGGCTACCTGGCGCTGGCCCAGCTGCTGGAGCCGGCCCGGATCGAGACCGACGACACCCGCCGGGCCGCCTGGTCGCCCTACCCGCTGGCGAGCCTGATGCTGCGGCACGCCGTCGTGCCCACCGCGCTGGGGCTGCTGGTCGCGCTGCTGGGTGCGGGCGCGGCCGCGCTGGCCGGCGGCGGCGCGGCGGTCTGGCTGGCTCCGGCCGCGGTGCCCGCGCTGGTCGCGGCCGGCCTGGTGAACGCCTGCCGCGGCGCGATGCGGCGCGACCTGATGTACCGCTCGCCGACCCCCGGCGGCGGTGGCGGGCTGGGCCTGGCGCTCTTCGTCGGCTGGTACGCGGCCGGGCCGGCGGCGGCCGTGGTGGCACTGACCCTGCCGTTCGCGGCGGCGCTGCGCAGCCAGAGCGCCGCCGGGTGCGAGCAGGCCGCGGTGCTCGGCGTGGTGGCCGCGGCGGTGCTGCTGGCCTGGGCGCGCAGCCGGGCCGGGGAGCTGACCGGCCTGCACCGGGTGGGCGGCGGGGCGGACTGACCCCGGACTGACCCCGGGCGGGGGCCGGCCGGCGGCCCCCGCCCACGGCGGATTCGCCTTGCGCGCCGGTCCGTGCGCCTGCTGTGCGCCGGTCCCGCTGTGCCAGGCTGCACCTCACTTGTCTGCTGCCCCAGCCGAGTTGAGGAGCACCCTTGCCCGACCCCAGCGACAGCACGCCCGCTCCCGCGCCCAGCGGCCACAGCGACGCCTCGCTCTACCGCACCCCCGCCGAGGCGATCGCCGCCCCGCCGGAGCGGCTCGCCTACGTGGCCGCCTTCGACCGCACCGCCACCCGCCCCGACGCGCTGCTCACGGTCGACACCGACCCCGGCTCGCCCAGCTACGGCCAGGTGCTGAACTTCGCCGAGCTCCCCGGTCTCGGCGACGAGCTGCACCACTTCGGCTGGAACGCCTGCTCCAGCGCGCTCGCCCACGCCTGCCACCGCGACCCCGAGCGGCGCTTCCTGCTGCTGCCGGGCCTGCGTTCCTCGCAGCTGCACGTGCTGGACACCCGGCCGGACCCGATCCACCCCCGGCTGGTGAAGACGGTCAGCGCCGCGGAACTGGCCGCCAAGGCCGGCTACTCGCGCCCGCACACCCTGCACTGCGGCCCCGAGGGCGTCTTCCTCTCCTGCCTGGGCGGGGCGGACGGCGCGGACGGGCCGGGCGGGGTGGCGCTGCTCGACCACACCACCTTCGAGGTGCTGCGGGCCTGGGAGACCGATCGTGGCCCGCAGCACCTGGCCTACGACGTGTGGTGGCACCTGAACGCCGGGGTGGGGATCACCAGCGAGTGGGGCACCCCGTCGATGGTCGAGGACGGGGTGGTGCCGGAGCTGCTGCTGGGCCGGGGCTACGGCCACGCGCTGCACTTCTGGGACCTGGCCACCGGCGCCCACCGCCAGCGCCTGGACCTGGGCGACGAGCACCAGATGGTGCTGGAGCTGCGCCCGGCGCACGACCCGGAGCAGCAGTGGGGGTTCGTCGGGGTGGTGGCCAGCGTGCTGGACCTGTCCGCCTCGGTCTGGCTCTGGTACCGGGACGGCGAGCGGTTCGCGGCCCGCAAGGTGATCGAGATCCCGGCCGAGCCGGCCAAGACCGAGGACCTGCCGCCGGTGCTGCAGCCCTTCGGCGCGGTGCCGCCGCTGGTCACCGACATCAACCTCTCGGTGGACGACCGCTGGCTCTACGTCTCGGCCTGGGGCACCGGCGAGCTCTTCCAGTACGACGTCAGCAACCCGTTCCACCCGCGGCGGACCGCTTCCGTGCGGCTCGGCGGGATCGCCGCCCGCACCCCGCACCCGACCGACCCGGCCACCCCGCTCACCGGCGGCCCGCAGATGGTCGAGGTGAGCCGGGACGGACGCCGGGTCTACCTGACCAACTCGCTCTACGGCGCCTGGGACGACCAGTTCTACCCGGACGGCCTGGACCCCTGGATGGTCAAGCTGGACGCCGACCCGACCGACGGCGGCCTGACCCTGGACCCGCGTTTCTTCCCGCACGGCCCCGACTTCCGCAGCCTGCGGGTCCACCAGACCCACCTGCACGGCGGCGACGCCTCCTCCGACTCCTACTGCTTCCCCTCACCCTGACCCACGGGCACCGCACGCTCGACGATCACCAGCGTGCCCCGGCTCCCCGGGCGCACCGCGTGCCGCACCCCGGCGGGCACCCGGTAGAGCTCCCCCGCGACCACGCGGACCGGCTCGCCCGCCACCTCCAGCTCCAGGTGCCCCTCCAGGACCACCAGCACCTCGGCGGCCTCGTGCACCTCCTCGGGCACCGCCCGCCCGTCCATCCGCAGCACCTTCACGCAGGCGTCGGCCACCTCGCCGAGGACCCGGGAGTGCCAGGCCAGGGGCAGCGCGGCGGCGGTTGCAGGCAGATCGATTCGGGGCACGGCGGACCTCCAGGAAGGAGTCGGTCTGGGAACACGCACGAACCTAGCCGCGCACGCCCGCCCGTTGGTCGACCGTTCGGTAAAACCTCGCGCGCACCGCCGCCCGCCTGCCAGAGCGGACGGAAGCGCCCATTCGGAGGAGTACACGGAAAAACCGGACATGCCCGAAGCGTCTATGGACATTCGGGCCCTGTCGGCGCGGCCCTGACGCCCGAATGATGGATGACCTGCCGGTCCACCGCTCGTACGGTGCCCGGCAGTCCGTTGTCCCAGGAAGGCCCGCGCATGACGAACGACCCCTCCCACCCGCACTCCCCGGTCGGGCACTCGCTCGTCGAACAGCACGGGGTCGACACCATCCCGGAGGAGGAGCGCACCAGCACGCCGCGTGACGTGCTGAGCATCCTGATCGGCTCGAACCTGGCCTTCGGGGTCGTGGTCTTCGGCTGGCTGCCGGTCTCCTTCGGGCTCTCCTTCTGGTCCAGCGCGACCGCGCTGATCGTCGGCACGCTGCTCGGGATCGTGCTGGTCACGCCGCTGGCGCTGATCTCGCTGCGCACCGCGACCAACCTGTCGACCAGCAGCGGCGCGCACTTCGGGGTGCGCGGGCGGCTGATCGGCTCGCTGGTCGGGCTGCTGCTCTCGCTGGGGTACACCGCGCTGGCGCTCTGGGTCGGCGGGGACGTGGTGGTCGGGGCGCTGAACCGGCTGGTCGGCCTGCCCGCCCACGGCCCGGCCTACGTGGCCACCTACACCGTGCTGGCCGCCCTCAGCGCGACCGCGGCGGTCTTCGGCTACCGGCTGCTGCTGCGCATGGAGAAGCTGCTGATGTGGTCGATGTCGGTGCTCCTGCTGCTCGGCCTGTTCGCCTACCTGCCGCACTTCCACGGCTCGGCGCACGGCCACTACCTGCTGGGCGGTTACTGGCAGACCTGGCTGCTGGCGGTGGTCTCGGCCGGGCTGAGCGGCCCGATCGCCTTCATCACGCTGCTGGGCGACTACACCCGCTACGTCTCCCCGGCGCGGCACGGCAACCGCCGGGTGTACTGGGCGAACGCGGCCGGGATGTTCCTGGGCATGCTGATCCCGCAGCTGTTCGGCACCTTCACCGCGGTGGCCACCGGGGCCGGCAACAACTACGTGGCCGGTCTGCTCGCCGGCGCCCCCGCCTGGTTCCTGCTGCCGCTGCTGATCAACGGGCTGCTGGGCAGCGCGGGCAACACCGGCCTGATGCTCTACTCGATGGGCCTGGACCTGGACGCGATCCTGCCCCGGGCCACCCGCCTGCAGGCCACCTACGTGGTCGCGGCGGTCGCCACCGTGCTGGTCTTCGCCGGCCACTTCGTGTGGAACGCGCAGGACGCGGTGACCAGCTTCGTGCTGGTGCTGACCGCGATCGGCACCCCGTGGGCGGTGATCACCCTGACCGGGTTCCGGCGCTGCCGCGGCGTCTACGACCGCGAGTCGCTCCAGGTGCTCAACAAGCGCACCCGCGGCGGGATCTACTGGTACCGGGCGGGCTGGAACGTGCCCGCCACGGTGGCCTGGGCGGTGGGCAGCGTGGTCGGCCTGTGTGCGGTGGACACCCCGGTCTACCAGGGGCCGCTGCTCTCCTGGACCGGCGGGATCGACGTGAGCTTCCTGCTCTCCGGCGCGGTGGCCTGGGCGCTGTACGTGCTGCTGTCCCGGCGGGAGCGCACCGCGCTGCCGGCGGCCGAGCCGGTCCCGGTGCCGGCCCAGGCCCAGGCCCAGGCCCAGGCCACGGCCACGGCCACGGCCACGGGCACGGACAGCACGCCGGCCGGCGCCACCGAACTGGTCCCCGGCCCCCGCTAATTCGTTGGTCGGCCCCCGGGCGGGTCCGTAGGGTGAGCGGGTCGTCCACCGTCACCCACCCTCGCCCGGGGAGCCGATCACCATGCGCGTGCACTACCCCCGCACGCCGCACCTGCCCTGGTCACCGGGGGCGAGCGCGGACGACCTGCGGGCCGGCGGCCTGGCCGGGCTGGTCGGGCGCGAGGTGGTGGTCACCGAGAAGCTGGACGGCGAGAACACCACCCTCTACCGCGACGGGCTGCACGCCCGCTCGCTGGACTCGGCGCACCACCCGTCCCGGGCCTGGGTGAAGGGCCTGCAGGGGCGGATCGGCGCCGCCCTGCCGCCCGGCTGGCGGATCTGCGGCGAGAACCTGTACGCCCGGCACTCGCTGGCCTACCGCGAGCTCGCCGGCTACTTCTACGGCTTCTCCGTCTGGGACGACCGCAACACCTGCCTGGACTGGGACCGGACGGTCCGGCTCCTGCACGGTCTGGGCGTGCCGGTGCCCCGGGTGCGCTGGCGCGGCACCTTCGACGGACGGGCGCTGCGCGCCCTGAGGGTGGACCCGGCGCTTGAGGAGGGCTACGTGGTCCGCACCGTCGCGGGCTTCCCGGCGGCCGAGTTCGGCGCCCGGGTGGCCAAGTGGGTGCGCCCGGGCCACGTGCAGACCGACACGCACTGGATGCACGCCGCGGTGGTGCCCAACGGCCTGGGCCCGCAGGCCGCACTCTGGGCGGTGCGCTCCGGCGCGGAGCCCGAACTGCCGCAGCTGCTGGCCGCGTTGGACCTGGACCCGGAGCCGGGCGCACTGCCCGCCGCCGACCCCACGGCCGAACCCGCCACCACCCCGGTCCCCGACCCCGCAGCCGCCGCGGCCGCCGCGGCCGGCGAACTCGACCTGCTCGGCCGCACCGGTGACGCCCGGCTGCTGGGCGTGCTCGCCGCCGCCCTGGCCGGCCGCCCCCGGGCCCGGCTGACACCGCGGCTGGCCGCGGCGCTCGGGCTGCCGCTGGCCCGCCGGGTGGTGGACCTGGTCGGCCTGCACCCCACGCTGCACCACCCCTACCCCGACGAGGAGCGCCGCACCGGCCTCGGCACCCTGGCGCTCTCCGCCGACCTCGGTCTGCTGCACGCGGTGGCCCGCGCGGTGCTGGCCGGCCGCGCCGAGGCCGGCGCCGACCAGGCGCGCGAGACCCGCGCGGCCCGCGAGCAGGTGGACTGGTCCCAGCTGCACGCCGAGGAGGCCGACCTGCTGGGGCCTGACCCGTTCGCGGCCCTGCGCGAGGGCCTGCGCGCCGAACTCGCCGACCTGGCCCCGCACGCCGCCGACCGCTGCTGGGCCGAGGCCCGCGAAGGCTTCGCCCGCGGGCGGCTGACCGGCCCCGCCGACGCGGTGGCGGCCACCTGGCGTCGGCGCGCCGGGCAGTTCCCGCAGCTGGTGCAGCTGGTCGGCCCCTCCGGCAGCGGCAAGAGCACCTTCGCCGCCGCGCTGCCCGGGGTGTCCGCCCGGATCTCGCTGGACGACCTGCGCGCGGCCCGCGGCTCCCGGGCCGACCAGCGGGCCAACGCCGAGGTGCTGCGCGAGGGCCTGGAGCGGCTGGACGCCGCGCTGGCCGCCGCACCGCCCGGCGGCACCGTGGTCTGGGACGCGACCTCGCTCAACCAGCGACACCGCTCCCAGGTGCATGCCGTCGCCCGCCGCCGCGACGCGCTGCTCACCCACGCGGTGGCGCTGGTCGACGAGGCCGAACTGCTGCGCCGCAACGCGGTCCGGGCCCACCCGGTCCCGGTCGAGGTGCTCACCACCCAACTGCACCGCTACGGCCCGCCCTACCCCGGCGACGCGCACCGCACCTGGTACCTGGGCGGCGACGGCACCGTACAGGACGCGGTCGGCGGCCTGCTGGACGCGACCGAGGGCCGGGGTGCCACGGTCGCCTGCCCGAGCCCGGAAGGGAGCACCGCCTGATGCGCACCAGCGAGCAGATCTACCACCGGGTCCGCTGGGACCCGCAGTTCGACCCGGCCCGGTTCGTGCTCGGGGTCAGCCGGCGGCAGGCCGAGCCGAAGCGGATCCCGCTGCCCGCCTTCGTGCCGGGCGGCGAGGTGCCGTGGCACCGGGTGCTGTTCATCGAGGCGGACGGCGAGCCGGTCTGGGACCGGTCCACCGGCCTGGACGTGCTGGACCGCGTCACGGTCGGCCGGATCCGCGCGCCGCGCCGGCTGCACCCGCCGTTCTTCACCCCCGGCACCCCGCACCGCTTCGAGCCGGGCGCGGGCTGGCGGCCCGGCACCCGGGCGGCCGAGCCGGGCGGCACCACGGTGCGGGTGCTGACCTGGAACACCCTCTGGGACCGCTACGACGGCGACCGGATCGACACCGCCCGCCGCCGCCCGCTGCTGCTCGCGGCGCTGCGCGCGGCCGACGCGGACGTGGTGGCGCTGCAGGAGGTGGAGGCCGGGCTGCTCGCCCTGCTGCTGGCCGACCCCTGGGTGCGGGCGAGCTACACCGTGGACGTCGACCCGGCCGGCCGGGAGGTCGAGCAGAGCGGCCTGCTGCTGCTCAGCCGGCTGCCGGTGACCGAGGCCGCCCGGCACCGGCTGGGCCCGCACAAGGCGCTCGCGGCCGTCACCGTCAGCACCCCGGTCGGCCCGGTGGTCGTCGCCACCACCCATCTGAGCAGCGACCACTCGGAGCGCGGCGCGGACCGGCGGCAGGCCGAACTCGACCGGCTGGCCGAGGGGTTCGCGGGGCTCGGCGGCGAACTGGTGCTGGTCGGCGACTTCAACGAGGACGGCGACCGGCCGACCGCGGCGCTCGGCCTGCGGGACGCCTGGACCGTGGTGCACGGCCCCGGCGACCGCACCCCGACCTTCGACCCGGCGGCCAACCCGCTGGCCGCCGTCGGCTCGCTGAGTGGCCGCGCCGCCCGGCTGGACCGGGTGCTGCTGCGCCCCGGCACGCTCGGCGTCACCGGCGCCGCGCTGCTCGGCACCGCGCCCGCCGCTCCGGACGGGCTCTTCGTGTCCGATCATTACGGTGTGGTGGCCGAGCTGAGCCTGACCGGCGCCGAACCGCACGAGGTGCTGGACCTCGCGCCGACGGCCCGGACCGCGCTGGCCTGGCTGCCGCCGGAGGAGGTCCGGACACCGGTCCAGCGGCTGCGCCACCGCTTCGACGGGCAGGTCTGGCGCTGGCCGCCGCACGTCAACCTGCTCTTCGGCTTCGTCCCGGAGAGCGCCTTCGAGCGCGCCGCCCCGCTGCTCGGCGCCGCCGCGGCCGAGGTCGCACCGTTCACCGCACAGCTGGCGGGCGTGCACACCTTCGGGCACCGCGAGGACGCCACCGTCTGGCTCGACCCGGCGGCGGGCGGCGAGGCGCCGTGGGCCGAGCTGCACCGGGCGCTGAGCGCCCGCTTCCCCCGCTGCCACGGCCGCGCCGAGGGCTTCACCCCGCACCTGACGCTGGGGCGCAGCGCCGACCCGCAGAGCGTGGCGGCCGCCTGCACGACCGCGCTGGAGCCGGCGACGGCCCGGGTCGGCGAGCTGGTGCTGCTCTCCCGCCGGGGCGAGGGGCCGATGGAGGTCCGGGCCCGGGTGGAGCTGGGCACCGGCCGGGTCCACTGGACGGAGCGGCCGCTCGGCCGGCCGGACCAGGACCGGTTGGACTTCGGCGCGCCCCTGGACGGCGATCCGGAAGCGGGCGGTCTCACGGAGGGTGGTCCAGCGGCGGATGATCCGGCCCGGCGCGGTCCGGCGGAGGCCGGTCTGGACGGCCCCGACCAGGCGGATCCCTTGCTAGCCGATGCCGCGCGCCCGGTCCTCGGCGCCGCCTCGGTGGCCGCCCGGATCGCCGCGGCGCTGCCGGAGGCGGCGGTGTACGCGGTCGGCTCGCGCCGGATCGGCGGCGCGCTGCCCGGCGCCGACCTGGACCTGGTGGCGGCGCTGCCGGGCGCAGCCGTCGACCCTGCGGCGGTGCGCGAGCGGCTGACCGCCGCGCTCCCCGCGGGGACCGAGGTGCGGCCGGTGGTCGGTGCCCGGGTGCCCGGGCTGCGGCTGCGCGTCGCTGGCCCGCCGCACCCGGCGGTGCGGTGCGCCCCGACCCCGCCCGGGTGGCTCACGGTGGACCTGGTGCTGGTGGCCGCCGGGCCGACGGCGCCGGGCGAGGCGGTGGCCCGGCGGGCGGAGCTGGCCGAGCCGGCGGCCGTCGCGCTGAGCGCGGTCAGCGACGCGGCGGCGATCCGGGCGGCGGTCGGCGAGCGGTGGGCGGACTTCGCCGGGCTGCTCGGCTGGGTGAAGGCCTGGGCCCGCGCCCGCGGGCTGGACACCGCCCCGTTCGGCGGGCTGCCGGGGCTGGCCTGGTCCGTGCTGGCAGCCCGCACGGTGCAGCAGGCCGGCGATCTGCCGGCCGCGGAGCTGCTGGAGCGGTTCTTCGCCGACTGGGCGGCCTGGGACTGGCAGCAGCCGATCGCGCTGCTCCCGGACGGGCCCACCGGGCCGGCGACGCCCGCGCCCGTGGTCACCGTGCTGACGCCGACCCACCCGGTGCGCAGTTGCACCGAGCAGGTCGGCGCCGGCTTCCAGGAGCTGCTCGCCGAGGAGCTCTATCGCGGTTGGGAGCTGCTGGCGGCGGGATCGGCCGCCGAGCTGTGCGCCGCACCGCCGATGCACCGGCGTCACGCGGCCTGGGCCGTGCTGACGATCGGTCAGCAGAGCGAGGACTTCGCGGAGACGCTCGGCCGGGTCCGCGGCCGTCTGCGTGCCCTGCTCGGCGTCCTTGCCGAGGAAGTGCCGCAGGTGCACGCCTGGCCGCACCCGTTCGAATCCGGCCCGCCGCGCACCCGGTACGCGATCGGCCTCGGTCCGACGCCGCCGGACCGGACTCGGCTCGCCGAGCTCGCCGACCGCTGGACCCGGGGCCTGCCGGGGGTGGCGGTGGAGTGGGCCGAGGGCGGCGCGGTGCCGACCCTGGCCTGATCGCGCGGGCCGGGCACCCGGGCGAGTCCCGGGTGCCCGAGGCCCCGATCGCTCGGGGGACGATCGGAGCCTCGGTGTGTGCGCTCGGTGCCGCTAGCGGACCGGGCGCCAGTAGTCGGGCAGCTCACCGGGGTCGACCAGACGTTCACCTCTTGGGGGGACGAGCCACGCGAACAGCTTTCTGAACATCGAAACCTCCTTTCTGAGCGGACATGTCAGGAACTATGGCTACACCATGTGCCGGTACCAATCCACTGGGTGAGCTCCAACCAAGGGACTTTCGGCCAAAGTTCGTCACCTTGCGCCACTCGCGCCTCGCCCGATTGCCCGGCGCCGCCGGCTGGCTGACCCGCCGTCCGACGACGTACCGTCGGGGCATGCGCAGAGCTGTGAGCAGCGAGGACCGGCCGGAACGGACCGGCGAGGCGTTCGAACTGGGCGAACACCTGACCGTGGTCGGCGAACGGCTGCAGGTCGGGGCCGCGGCACCCCCGTTCACCCTGGACTGGCTGGCAGAGCCGGATGCGGCCGTCTCCCAGGTCCGGTTGTCCGATACCAGTGGGTCGGTGCGGCTGCTCAACGTGATCAACTCGATCGACACGCCGGTCTGCCGGACCGAGACCCGGACCTGGCAGCAGCGGCTGGCCGAGCACGCGGCCGAGGGCGAGGTGCAGCTGTACACGGTCAGTATGGACCTGCCGTTCGCGCTGGCCGCCCGCGGACCCCAGGAGCCCGACGGCACCGGCCACCTGCTGCTCTCCGCCCACCGCAGCGAGCGCTTCGGGCAGGACTACGGGGTGCTGCTCAAGGAGTGGCGGCTGCTCCAGCGCGCGGTCTTCGTGATCGACCGGCACGACCGGCTGGCGCACGTCGAGTACGTCGCCGACCAGATGGCCGAGCCCGACTACCAGGCGGCCCTGGCAGCCCTGGCCGCCCTGCCCTGACGCCCGCCCGGGGCCGCTCCCCGATCCGGCGGGAACCCGCGCCCGCCCCTGAGGCCCGCTCGGGCCCGGGTTTCGCCGCGGGCCCGAGCAGCGTCACTCCCCTGGCCCCTCCCCCGGCCCCTCCGCCGCCCCGTCCGCGTCGTCCGCCCCCTCCTCCTCGTCGTCCTCCTCGTACTCGTCCTCGCCGCCCGCGATCGCCCGGGCCCGCAGCCGGCCGATCAGCGCCACCAGGTCCTCGTCCCGGGTGCCGCCGCCCTCCACGGTGGCGAGCCCGAGCAGGATGCACCGGGCCAGCGAGTCCGCGGTGATCAGGTCCTCCTGGTCCGCCGTGTCGGCCCAGCAGTGGTAGGTGGTGGCCAGGGCCAGCGAGGTGGTCATCACCGGGTCGGTGCGCCAGAACTCCTCCTTGCCCCGGTCGGCCGGGTCCCCGTGCTCGCACTCGCGCAGGTGGGCGGCGATCAGCCCGCGCAGCACCCGCTCCGCGTAGGCCGCCAGCAGCAGCGAGAGCGGTTTCTCCCCGTCCATCCGGCGGGCCAGTAGCACCAGGGCCTGGACGTCGTGGGTCCAGGCGGCCTCCAGGGCGGCGACTGCGCGCAGCTTCTGATCCGGCGTCATGGCCCGCACGGTACGCCCGGCCCCGGAAGGCCCGGGCCGGCTCCGGCGAAGTTGACCCGATCGAGGGGCACCGGCCGACCCGTGGCGTGCCACGGTGCCCGAACGGCCACGCAGAGCCACGTCCAGGCCGCCTACCCAGGGCCGACCAGGGGATTCCCCACGGTCGAGGGAGGGCAAAGTCACAGCCGGGCGGCCTTGCTGTGGCTTAAGGCCGGGGCACTAACCTTCCCTTCATGACGGTCCCGCCCGAAGGGCTCCCCCTGGCCGCCGAGTTCCCGGATGCAAGCCGTGAGCAGTGGCGGCGCCTGGTCGAAGGCGTCCTGAGCAAGTCAGGTACGCAGAGCATCGCCGGCACCCCGGCCGAGGCCGCACTGGCCACCGCGCTGGCCGACGGCCTGGTGGCACAGCCGCTGTACACGGCCGAGGACGCCCCGGGAGCGGCCGCGGCCGGCTTCCCCGGCTTCCCGCCGTTCGTCCGCGGCGGGCGGGCCCAGGGCTCGGCCGTGGACGGCTGGGACGTCCGCCAGCGGCACGCCGACCCCGACCCGGCCCGCACCGCCGAAGCGGTGCTGGCGGACCTGGAGCACGGCGGCACCTCGATCTGGCTCACCCTGGGCGAGGCCGGTCTGCCCGTCGAGGACCTGGCCACCGCGCTGCAGCACGTCTACCTCGACCTGGCCGCGGTGGTGCTGGAGGCCGGCCCGCAGACCGGCGAAGCCGCGGCGCGCTTCCTCGCGCTGCTCGCCGAGCGCGGCGTGGCGAACGAGGCGGCCACCGGCAACCTGGGCGCCGACCCGCTCGGCCTGCTCGCCCGCACCGGCGAGGACGGCGCCACCGACGAGCGCCTCGCCGAGGCCGCCGCGCTGGCCGCCCGCTGCGCCGCCGACCACCCGGGCCTGCGCGCGCTGACCGTCGACGCCCTCCCGTACCACGAGGCCGGCGCCTCCGCCGCCCAGGAGCTGGGCGCCGCCCTGGCCACCGGCGTCGCCTACCTGCGCGCGCTGACCGCCGCCGGGCTGGACGTGGACGCGGCCGCCGGGCAGCTGGAGTTCCGCTTCGCCGCCACCGAGGACCAGTTCCTCACCATCGCCAAGTTCCGTGCCGCGCGCCGGCTCTGGTCCCGGGTCACCGAGGTCAGTGGCGCCACCGCGGCGGCCGGCGCGCAGCGCCAGCACGCCGTCACCTCGGCGGTGATGATGACCGCCCGGGACCCTTGGGTGAACATGCTGCGCACCACGATCGCCGCGCTGTCCGCCGGCGTCGGCGGCGCCGACGCGGTCACCGTGCTGCCCTTCGACAGCGAGCTGGGCCTGCCCGACGCCTTCGCCCGCCGGATCGCCCGCAACACCCAGGCGATCCTGCTGGAGGAGTCGCACCTGGGCAGGGTGATCGACCCGGCCGGCGGCTCCCACTACGTGGAGCAGCTCACCGAGGAACTGGCGCAGGCCGCCTGGTCCTTCTTCCAGCGCCTGGAGGCAGCCGGCGGCCAGCGGGCCGCGCTGGTCTCCGGCCTGGTCGGCGAGAGCGTCGCCGCGACCTGGGCGGAGCGCTCGGTGCGCCTGGCCAAGCGGCGCGAACCGGTCACCGGCGTCAGCGAGTTCCCGAACCTGGCCGAGCAGCCGCTGGTCCGCGAGCCGGCCCCGGCGCCGCTCGGCGGCGGCCTGCCGCGGGTGCGCCGGGCCGAGGCCTTCGAGGCGCTGCGCGACCGCTCGGACGCCCGGCTGGCCGCCACCGGCGCCCGCCCGCGGCTGGTGCTGGCCGCACTCGGCCCGGCCTCCGTGCACACCGCCCGGGCCACCTTCGCCGCCAACCTGTTCCAGGCCGGCGGCATCGAGACCGTCCTGGTCGAGGGCCTCGACCCGGACGAACTCGCCAAGGAGTTCGCCGCCACCGGCGCCACCGTGGCCTGCCTCTGCTCCGGCGACAAGCTGTACGCCGAGCACGCCGAGGCGGTGGCCGCCGCGCTCAAGACGGCCGGCGCCACCACCGTGCTGCTGGCCGGCCGCCCCGGCGAGGAGCAGCGCGCGGCCTACCAGCGGGCCGGCGTGGACGGGTTCGTCTTCGCCGGCGGCGACGCGGTCGCCGTCCTGACCTCGCTCCTCGACCAGATCGGAGTGCCGCGTTGATCCCCGACTTCAGCACCATCGGGCTCACCGGGGACGCCGCCGGCACCCCGGCCACCGCCGAGCAGTGGCAGGACGCCTGGCGCGCGGCCACCGCCGCGGACGTCGCCGAGCGGCTCTGGGAGACCCCGGAGGGCATCGGCGTCAAGCCGCTGTACACCGCCGAGGACCTGGCCGGGCTGGACTTCCTGGGCACCTACCCGGGCATCGCGCCCTACCTGCGCGGCCCGTACCCCACCATGTACGTCAACCAGCCGTGGACCATCCGGCAGTACGCCGGCTTCTCCACCGCCGAGGAGTCCAACGCCTTCTACCGCCGCAACCTGGCGGCCGGCCAGAAGGGCCTGTCGGTCGCCTTCGACCTGCCCACCCACCGCGGCTACGACAGCGACCACCCCCGGGTGACCGGTGACGTCGGCATGGCGGGCGTGGCGATCGACTCGATCTACGACATGCGCCAGCTCTTCGACGGCATCCCGCTGGACCGGATGTCGGTGTCGATGACCATGAACGGCGCCGTGCTGCCGGTGCTGGCGCTCTACATCGTGGCGGCCGAGGAGCAGGGGGTGAAGCCGGAGCAGCTCGCGGGGACCATCCAGAACGACATCCTCAAGGAGTTCATGGTCCGCAACACCTACATCTACCCGCCGCAGCCCTCCATGCGGATCATCTCCGACATCTTCGCGTACACCTCGCAGAAGATGCCGCGGTACAACTCCATCTCCATCTCCGGCTACCACATCCAGGAGGCCGGGGCCACCGCCGACCTGGAGCTGGCCTACACCCTGGCCGACGGCGTGGAGTACCTGCGGGCCGGGCTCGGCGCGGGCCTGGACGTGGACGCCTTCGCGCCCCGGCTGTCGTTCTTCTGGGCGATCGGCATGAACTACTTCATGGAGATCGCCAAGCTGCGCGCGGCCCGCCTGCTCTGGGCCAAGCTGGTCAAGCAGTTCGAGCCCAAGAACGCCAAGTCGCTCTCGCTGCGCACCCACTCGCAGACCTCCGGCTGGTCGCTGACCGCCCAGGACGTCTTCAACAACGTGGCCCGCACCTGCGTGGAGGCGATGGCCGCCACCCAGGGCCACACCCAGTCGCTGCACACCAACGCGCTGGACGAGGCGCTGGCGCTGCCCACCGACTTCTCGGCCCGGATCGCCCGCAACACCCAGCTGATGCTCCAGCAGGAGTCGGGCACCTGCCGGGTGATCGACCCCTGGGGCGGCAGCGCCTACGTCGAGAAGCTCACCCACGACCTGGCCGCCCGCGCCTGGCAGCACATCCAGGAGGTGGAGGCGGCCGGCGGCATGGCCAAGGCGATCGACGCCGGCATCCCCAAGCTGCGGGTCGAGGAGGCCGCCGCCCGCACCCAGGCCCGGATCGACTCCGGCCGCCAGCCGGTGATCGGCGTCAACAAGTACCGGGTGGCCGACGAGGAGCAGATCGAGGTGCTCAAGGTCGACAACTCGGCCGTGCGCACCCAGCAGATCGAGAAGCTGCGCCGGCTGCGCGCCGAGCGCGACGAGGCCGCCTGCCAGGCCGCGCTGCACGCCCTCACCCGGGCCGCCGAGGCCGGCCCGACCACCGACCTGGACGGCAACCTGCTCACCCTGGCGGTGAACGCGGCCCGGGCGATGGCCACCGTCGGCGAGATCTCGGACGCCCTGGAGAAGGTGTACGGCCGGCACTCCGGCCAGATCCGTACCATCTCCGGTGTGTACCGTGACGAAGCCGGCGCCTCCGCCACCGCCATCCAGCGCACCCGCGACCTGGTCGAGAAGTTCGAGGCCGCCGAGGGCCGCCGCCCGCGCATCCTGGTCGCCAAGATGGGCCAGGACGGCCACGACCGCGGCCAGAAGGTGATCGCCACCGCCTTCGCCGACCTCGGCTTCACGGTCGACGTCGGCCCGCTCTTCCAGACCCCGGCCGAGGTGGCCCGCCAGGCGGTGGAGGCCGACGTGCACATCGTCGGCGTCAACTCGCTGGCGGCCGGGCACCTCACCCTGGTCCCGGCGCTGCGCGCCGAGCTGGACGCGGCCGGCCGGGACGACATCACCATCGTGGTCGGCGGCGTGATCCCGCCGCAGGACTTCGAGGCGCTGCGCGCGGCCGGCGCCGCGGCGGTCTTCCCGCCCGGCACGGTCATCCCCGACGCCGCCTTCGACCTGCTGACCTCGCTCGCCGCCGAGCTCGGCCACGAGTTGTGAGCCGCTGACCGATGGCCCGCGTGATCGATCTCGACCAGTACCGCCAGGGTGTCCTCGACGGTTCGCGTGCCTGGATCGCGCGGGCCATCACCCTGGTCGAGTCCACCCGACCCGACCACCGCGAACTCGCCCAGCAGCTGCTGGTCGAGCTGCTGCCGCACGCCGGCAAGGCGATCCGGGTCGGCATCACCGGCGTGCCGGGCGTCGGCAAGTCCACCTTCATCGAGGGCCTGGGCACCCGGCTGACCGGCCTCGGCCACCGGGTCGCGGTGCTCGCGGTCGACCCGACCTCCAGCCGCACCGGCGGCTCGATCCTGGGCGACAAGACCCGGATGGAGAAGCTCTCCGCCGACCCCGCCGCCTTCGTCCGCCCCTCGCCCACCGCCGGCACGCTGGGCGGGGTGGCCCGGGCCACCCGGGAGTCGATGGTGGTGATGGAGGCCGCCGGCTACGACGTGGTGCTGGTCGAGACGGTCGGCGTGGGCCAGAGCGAGACCACGGTCGCGGGCATGGTCGACACCTTCCTGCTGCTCACCCTGGCCCGCACCGGCGACCAGCTGCAGGGCATCAAGAAAGGCGTGCTGGAGCTGGCCGACCTGATCGCGGTCAACAAGGCCGACGGCCCGCACGAGGGTGACGCCAAGGCCGCCGCCCGCGAACTCGCCGGCGCGCTGCGCCTGCTCCGCTCCCCCGACGCCGTCTGGCACCCGCCGGTGCTCACCTGCAGCGGGCGCGACGGCGCCGGCCTGGACGAGCTCTGGCAGCGCCTCTGCCGCCACCGCGACACGCTCGAGGCCACCGGCGCGCTGTCCGCCAAGCGCCGCGACCAGCAGATCGCCTGGACCTGGGCCATGGTCCACGACCAGCTCCTGGCGCAGCTGCGGGAACACCCGGAGGTCCGCCGGCTCACCCCCGAGCTGGAACAGCAGGTGCGGGAGGGCACCCTGACGGCCACCCTGGCGGCGCAGCGGATCCTCAGCGAGTTCCGCGGCGCCTGAGCAGCGGCTCCGGGCCCGAGTTCGGCGGCCGGTGTGCGGTCTGTCCGCCGCTCACGGCAGACTGGGCGCACAGGCAGATGACGAGCCGTCAGCCCGGACCGAAGTGAGCCCCCTCGTGCCCGATGAGATAGTCCTCGCACTCAGTGCCGCCGAAGCCGCCGCAGGCACCGCACTGACCATCCGACCCCAGAACGGCGGCGAGCCCGTCACGGTCCGGATCCCGCCCGTGACGGACGGCACCGTCCTGCGGATCACCACCGCCGCGGGCGACGTCCACGTGCGGATCACGGTCACCCCCGGCACGGCGCCCGGCATGGCACCCGGTATGGCACCCGGTATGGCACCCGGCGTGCCGTACCGGCCGGCGACCCCGCCCGGGCAGCGCGCCAAGGTGATCAGCAGGGTCGTCCTCGGCGTGGTGGTCGCGGGGGTGGCCATCGGCTTCGCGGTGAGCAACAGCCACCACAGCTCGTCCGACGACGCCACGCCGACCGGGAGCCTCACCTACGCGCCGCCGACGTTCTCCGTCCCCACCTTCACCATGCCCACGTTCAGCATTCCGACCTTCTCCCTCCCCTCGAACCTGGTCCCCTCGAACGCGCTGGAGACGATCCCCGGGTCCGGCAGCACCGCCGGTGACACCCCCGCCGACACCCCCAGCAGCGCCCCGACCTTCGCCGTCCACGACTGCCTGTCGGGCACCCTGCCCGACTCCACCACCGCACAGAGCGTCAGCGGCGTGGACGTGATCCCCTGCTCCTCGCCGAACGCCCACTACAAGGTGATCGAGACCTTCCCCGGGAGCACCGACCTCAGCAAGTGCCAGGACAACGCGGACTCGCAGTTCTCGTTCTCCGAGGAGACCACCTACGGCGGCACCACCGTCTCCTCGGAGGTCTACTGCGTGGTCGGCATCGGTTCCTACGCCCGGCAGTGATCGCGGCGGTGTCGACGACCGCGGGTGTCGGACCGGTCGGGTATACCCGTGGACCATGGCACTGCACTGGAAACTCGTCATCGACACCCGGGACGCCGCAGCCCTCGCCGGCTTCTGGGCCGCCGCCCTGGAGTACCAGGTGGAGGACCCCAGCCCGCTGATCGACCGCCTGCTCGCCGCGGGGCAGCTCGGCGAGGAGGCGGTGGCCGAGCACCACGGCCGCCGCACCTTCCGCGGCTTCGCCGCCGTCCGGCACCCCGAGGACAACGAGTTCTGCGCCGCCGGCTGAGGCAGACTACTGAACCGGCTGCCCCACCCCGTCCGGACCGCCGCGGTACCGGGCGAGCAGCTCGGGCGACGCCGCCGCGCTGAGCAGCCGCAGTTCCCACGGTCCGCTGTTCACGTCCAGTTCCTTGCCGAACCCGACCCACTTCCCGGCCATCCGCCGCCCGGTCGGGTCGGCGAGGAACTGGAACGCCCCGTGGTACCGCGCCCCTCGGTAGTACCCCTCGGCCTCGGTCTCCTCCACCCAGGTCCCGGTGACCACGCTGCGGTCCACGGTCAGATCCAGGGTCAACCGCCCGTCCTCCGCTGCGTTGGGTCCCAACGACCGCCCCTCGATCCGGTTGCCGCGCTGGGTCAGCAGCACGTGGTGCAGGCCGACGTAGGTGTCCCCGCGGCTGCTGCTGTAGAACTCGTACCGGCTCAGCCAGACACCCGAGTAGTCCTCGCCGGCTGCCCCGCCGGAACCCTGCGGTTGGACGGACCCGGCGGGCGCGGCATCCAGATCGTGGCCACCGCGCCCGTCCTCCCGAACCCGCTCGACCGGCTCCGGAAGATCGAACCCGAGCCGGCCCGCCGACTGGCCGGTGACCGCCTCCAACGCCCGCAGGTAGACCGGACGCGGCGTCTGGGACTCCCCTGACTCCCAGCGCTGCACCAAGCGCTTGCTCGCCTCGTTGGGATCCCTCAGCTCGTCCCCGGCCTGCCGCAGCCGCCTGGCGAACTCGTCCTGGCTGAGGCGCATCGCCAGACGAACGCCTCTCAGGGTCTCGTTAGGAGCCGTCATGACTCCACGATAGGACCAATCAGCGTGTTGTGACGCCGGAATGACGCCTTGCCAGGTCGCCGAAGTGCCCTCGGAAGACCGTCGCAGCGCCCATCCGATGCAATGACCATGGGTAGTCATTCGACTACCCATGGAGATCACCGTGACGCCTCTCAGGCCGACGGCCGAGCAGCAGCGCACCGAACGCCGGGCCCAACTGGCAGCACGGTGCGACCCGTTGGCGGACTACGATCCGGACTGGTTCTCCCGGATCACCCCGCGCCGCCCCGCCGGCTGGCCGCCCTGTCAGTGCGATGCACCCGCCTGCCCGGACCGCGAGGTGCGCGAGTGAGCGGGCGCAGCCCCACCCCCGAGTGCCAATGACGCTCCACCGAAGGGGCGGAGCCGACACGGGGGGCGGCCGGCCGTCGCCGGTCGGCCGCCCCCGTTCAGGTCACGTGCCGCTGTTCCACAGGGCCTTGTTGTTCGGGGTGGCGGGGTTGCAGTTGTAGCCGCCCGGCAGGTAGGGGCCGGCGTAGACGACCAGGTTGCCGTCGGTCTGGAAGCAGGTGTAGGCGCCCGGGTGGCCCCAGGTCTGGGCGTTCCAGACGGCCGTCTGGCCCTGGTAGACCACGAAGTTGCCGTCGCCCTGCATGATCGCGTAGGCGCCGGGGTCCGTGTAGGTCTGGCTGTTCCACAGCGGGGTGCCGGTGTTGGAGTAGATGACCAGGTTGCCGTCGTGCTGCATGATCAGCTGGAAGCTGCCCACGCAGAACCGGGTGCCCGGTTGGACGGTCTGATCGGGGGCGATCACGGTGTCGTCGCCGGAGTAGGAGGTGCACGGGACCCACGCGTCGTTCGGCCGCGTGACGGAGGTCGGCGCGGCGCTCGCGGTTGCGGGGATCAGGGCGACGGCCGCGGCGGCGGCCACGAGGCTCGCCGACAGGGCCTTACGGAGACGCATCAAGGTGCCTTTCGGTCGATGGGTCGTTTCGACGGTTCGGCAGTGCTCCGTGCGCAGTGCTGAGGCTGGCCGCCCGCCGTGCGGGTCGGGCCGGGCCACGTCGAGATGCTAGTGGCGAGAGGTCTGGACCTGCCCGGCGGAACAAGCAGGTTGGCCGGTTTCCTCGGCGCTGCCGCCACGCCACCGGACACCACGGCCGGCGCCGGCCGCGCCACCGGCTGCCGCGGATGCGCAGATGGAGCACGACCGTCCGCACACCATCCTGCGCACACACCTGGAAGCCGGCCGTCCGACCCGCGGTCGAGTCTTCTGACAGGATCCGGTCACATCCGGCGCAACCCCGCCGCCATCGCCGCCCCCGCCAGCACCGTGAACCCCACCGCCAACACCCAGTCCCCCGCCTGCACGTAGGGCGTGGTGCCCGACACCAGCGGCACGTCCACCACGAAGGCGCCGCGCCAGTCCGCCGCGTGCCAGGCCAGTGTGCGCCCGTGCGCGTCGAAGACCGCGCTGTCGCCGGTCAGCGAGACCTGCACCGCGGGGCGGCCGGTCTCCGCGGCGCGCACCGCCGCCAGCGAGGCGTGCTGCGGCTGGGCCCAACTGCCCTGGAAGGTCGAGGTGGAGGCCTGGTAGACGAGCAGCTGGGAGCCGTTCGCCACCTCGGTGCGGGCCATGTCCGGGAAGGCCGACTCGAAGCAGATCAGCGGCCCGAAGCTCAGCCCGCCGCTGTGCATCACCACCGTCCGGTCGCCGCGCAGCACGTTGGTCGGCGCCGCCTTGCTGATGTCCGAGGCCCAGCCCAGCAGCGCGCGCAGCGGGATGTACTCGCCGAACGGGACCAGGCGGATCTTGTCGTAGCTGGCCTGCACCCCACTGCCCGTCACCAGCAGCGTCTGCTTGTAGTACCCGGCCCCGCCCGCGGCCACCGCGTCCCCGTTGACCAGCAGGGCGGTGCCCGTCCGGCCGGCCAACGCCGCCAGCGCCGCGTTCGTCGACGGCCCGCTGTCCACGTCCGCCGCCAGGCTGCTCTCGCCCCACACCACCAGGGCCGGGTGCTGGGCGGCGAGCGCCGCCGTGCCGAGCTCCTCGAAGGTCTGCTGCTGCACCGGTGTCCCCAGCGTCCCCGGCTGCACCACCCCCACCCGCACGCTGCCCGTCACCGGCAGCGCGGGCCGCACCGCCGCCCACACCGGGCCGGCCGCCAGGCACCCGCCGGCGGCCGCCAACCCCAGGGCCCGCAACCGCAGCTGACGGACGGTCAGCAGCAGTACCAGCGCCGTGTTCACCGTCATCACCAGGAAGCCGGTCAGCCACACCCCGCCCAGCGAGGCGGTGGCGAGCTGCTCCGGCTGGTTCCACTGGCTGGCCCCCAGCAGTGCCCACGGCCCGCCCAGGCTCTGCCAGGACCGCACCCCCTCCGCGCACACCCAGGCGCTCGGCACCACCAGCAGCGCCGCCGCCAGCCGCCGCCCGTCCGCGCCGCCGCCCGGCCTCGCTCCCGCCGCCGACCCCGTCCCCGTCCCCGACCCCGGCGCCAGCCACCGGTGCACCACCCACCCCCAGGGCAGCCAGAGCGCCCCCATCAGCACCGCCAGCAGCAGCAGCGCCGGCCCGATGCTCGGGAGCAGCCAGTACTGGGTGGCCACCTCGAACCCGGCCATCCCCCACCAGGCCCGGACCACGCCCTCCCGCCGGGTCGGCGCGGCCCGCACCACCAGCATCAGCGGCACCAGCGCGAACCAGGCGAACCACCACCACGCGGGCCCGGGGAAGGCCGCCGCCGGCAACGCACCCACCGCGAGGGCCAGCAGCCGCCCCCGGTACCGCCCGGGCAGCCGCACCCGGTACCGGTGCGGCCGCCACCCGGTGGCGAGCACCCAGCCGACGGCGAACCCGGCCGCCACCCACCAGAGCAGCACCCGCTCGTGCCCGGTGCGCCACCAGGGCACCATCACCAGGCCGGCCAGCACGAAGGAGACGTTGTAGAGCATGTCGTAGATCGCGAACACCCGGCCGCGCGCCCGGTCCGGGGTGGCACCGCCGACCAGGGCGTCCGTGCAGACCTTGAGCACCTGGAAGGCGAACGCCGCCACCCCGACGCAGGGCACCAGCACCCAGAGCGAGGGGTCCAGGCCGCCCACGTAGGCGGCCGCCGCCGCGGGCAGGAAGGCGGCGGGCACCAGGGTCCGGGCACCGTAGCGGGCGGCCAGCGGTGGGGCCGCGGCGCTGGCGGCGAAGGTGGCCACGCCGGTGGCGGCCAGCGCGATCCCGTACCCGGAGGCCTTCAGGCGGTACTGCGAGTCGGAGACCAGCACCAGGACCACGAACCCGGCCCCGAGCAGCAGGCGGTGCCCGGCGACCGCGAGCAGCGGGCGGCGGATCGCACTGGTCCGGGCGACCACCCGCACCCCGTCCACCAGGTCCACCGCCACCTGCCGCAGCCCGGGCGGGGCAACACCCGGCGCGGCTGCGCCCGGCGGGGCAGTACCCGGCGGGGCAGTACCCGGCGGGGCAGTACCCGGCGGTACCGCCTCCCCCTCGGCAGCCCCCCGCTCCTCGGCAGCCTCCAGCCCCGCGGCAGCCCCCCGCCCCGCCGCCCGCCCGCCGAGGTACGGCAGCCGCGCGAACACCCCGGCCGCCGCCGCGTACAGCACCCCCGCCGCCAGGAACCCGGCCGCCGCCGACCGCCCCACGAACTGCGAGCCCCCCACCGCCCCCAGGAAGGCCGCCGCCGACCCGGCCAGCGCGGAGAGCGCGTTCGCCGGCACCAACCGCTCCCGGGGCACCGTGCGCGGCAGCGCGGCCCCCTTCGCAGTGAGCACCAGCCGCGAGGAGGAGAGCAGCACCAGCACCGCCAGGTACGCCGGCGCCGCCCAGCGCTGGGTGACGATCACCGCGCCGGCCACCACCAGCACGGCCCGCAGCCAGGAGGCCAGCACCAGCACCCGCCGCCGGTCCAGCCGGTCCAGCAGCACCCCGGCGAACGGGCCCAGCAGGCTGAACGGCAGCAGCGTCACGGCGAGCACCGCCGCGATCCGCCCGGGCGTGGCCCCCTTGCCCACGTCGAAGAGCACGAACTGGGCGAACGCGATCTGCGCCAGCCCGTCCCCGCCCTGCCCCAGGCACTGGCCGACCAGCAGCCCGCGCAGCGGGCCGCCCAGGTCCCGGCGCAGCGCCCGCCGCGCCGGCTCCGGCGCAGCCTGCGGCGCCGGACCGCCGGCGGCGAGCCCCGCTCGCTCGCCTACGCCCATGTCCCCATCGTCACCCCGGACCCGCGCCCGGGGCCTGTCCGGCCGCACGCGGTGGTCAGTAGTCCGGGTAGGCGGGGTTGCGGTTCACCTCGCCGATCTCGCCGTCCGCCTGGGCGCGCAGCTGCCGCGCCAGGGCGGTCAGGGCGCGCGCGGCGGCCAGCTCCTCGCCGATCCGCGGGGCCGGCCGGTCGACGGCGCTGCGCTGGGCCTCGCCGCGGCCGAGCACGGCCGGGGCCCGGTCCCCGATCAGCCGGGCCTGGCAGAGCGTGGTCGTGCCGTCCTCCTCGAAGCCGAGCTCGACGTCCCACTGGTTGTCCAGCCGGTAGTTCCGCATGGGCCACCTCCTGGCGCGCGCCTGCCGGCGCTACCCGTCCAGCCTGCGCCCGTCCGCCGCCTCCCCGCCAGCGGCACCGTCCCCGCCGGCCCCACCACCGGACGCGCCCGCCTTGGCCGCCCTGTCCGCGCCCGCCCCGTCCGCCGCGCCCGCGCCGCCGGCCGCTCCGCCATCCGTGACGGCCACCCCGCCCGGCACCCGCCCGGTCGACTGCTTCAGCAGGTCCAGGATCGCCAGCCCCTGCCCGACGATCCCGGCCGCCACCTGGCTGACCCCCTCGCTGCCGTTGAGGATGGTCAGGTTCGACCCGGCGATGCCCCGCGCCGCCGCCTCCACCAGCGCGGGCAGGTTCTCCACCACCCGGTTCGCCGCGATCAGCTCCTGGGCCCCGCCGCGCAGCGACTCGGCCCGGGCCGCGTTCGCCGCGGCCTGCGCCTCGGCGGTGGTCCGCTCGGCGTAGGCGCTGCCGTCCGCCTGCACCCGGATGGCCTGGGCCTCCGCGCCCGCCAGCGTGGTGCGCCGGTAGGCCTCGCCCTCGGCCTCGAACTTCGCCCGGTCACGCTGCGCCTCGGCGAGCGCGCGCTGCTTGTAGGCCTCCGCGTCGGCCGGGCGGCGCACCTCGGCCTCCAGCCGCTGGGCGGCCAGCTCGGCCTGCCGGCGGGCCAGCGCGGTCTGCTCCTCGATGACCTCCTGCGAGGCCTTCGCCTCGGCCAGCGGCCCGGCCTGAGCGGACCGGGCGTTGGCCTGCTCGGTCTCGGCCACGAAACCGGCCCGCTTGATCGCGGTGTCCCGCTCGTACTGGGCCTTGAGGGCGAACGCCTCCTGCTCCCGCTGGGCCGCCTCCTGGTCGGCCTTGGCCTGGGCGATCCGGGCCTGGCTGGCCACGGCGGCGGCGTGCGGGGCGGCCAGGTTGGTGATGTAGCCGGTGGCGTCCTCGATCTCCTGGATCTGCAGCGCGTCCACCACGATGCCGAGCTTCTCCATCTCGTTGTGGCTGCCGGCCTTGACCTCCTGGGCCACCCGGTCCCGCTCCCGGATGATCTGCTCCACCGTCAGCCCGCCGACGATGGAGCGCAGGTGACCGGCGAAGATGCGGCCGACCAGTTCCTCCATCCGCTCCTGCTCGGCCAGGAAGCGGCGGGCGGCGTTGGCGATCGAGATGTGGTCGTCGCCGACCTTGAAGACCGTCACCGCCCGCACGGTGAGGCGGATGCCCTGTTGGGTGACGCAGTCCTCGGCGATCTCCGCCTCGCGCAGCGCGAGCGAGAGCATCCGGGCCTTCTGCTTGACCGGCATCACGAAGCTGCCGTGTCCGGTGACGATCCGGAACTGGGTGTCCTGGGCCTGGCGTTTGGATCCGGAGATCAGCAGGGCCTCGTTGGGAGCGGGTACGTGCCAGAACAACATCACGGCCTCCTCGGACCGACTCACTGACGGGGGAACGGAACCACCAGGACCGAGCGGGCCGATATCCGCTCCACGACCATGACCTGCGTGTTCCGCGCGATCGGCGCCTCGGCCCAGGCCGCGAACGCCTCGCTCCCCCCGCGCACCGGCAGCAGCACCTCGCCCGGCCCGTCGGCCGGGATCGACACGGTGACCCACCCGACGGCACCGACCGGGCTCTGCTCGGCGTCGCCCGACTGCACCATCAGGCTCACCCGCTCTCCGGCCCGCCCGGCCTGCCGTGCCCATCACGTGCTGTCCAACACCTGCTGTCCAATCTAACGAGGGAGATCACCAAAAGCGCTGCTCGCCTCGCTGACCCACCCGATGGACAGCCCCGCGCGGCTCCCCGGCACCCCCGGAGCCCCCGTGCCACGCTGGCCCGGACGCCGATCCCCCCAGCCGTGGAGGCCCCATGAGCGCCGTCAAAGCCGTCCCGGACGCATACCCGCGCGTGTGCCCCTACCTCTCCGTCGACGGAGCCGCCGCCGCGATCGACTTCTACGTCTCGGTGCTCGGCGCCGAACAGCGCGGCGACCGGATGACCGGCCCGGACGGCCGGATCGGCCACGCCGAGCTGCGGCTGGGGGACTCGGTGATCATGCTGTCCGACGAGTACCCGGAGGTCGGCTCGCGCGGACCGAAGACGGTCGGCGGCACACCCGTGATGATCCACGTGTACGTCGAGGACGTGGACGGGGTCTGGGCCAGGGCGATGGCGGCCGGCGCGGTGGCGCTGCGCCCGGTCGCGGACCAGTTCTACGGCGACCGGTCCGGCACCTTCGAGGACCCCTGGGGCCACCGCTGGAACATCGCCACCCACGTCGAGGACGTCCCGCCGGCCGAGATGGCCGCCCGGGCCAAGGCCGCGATGGGCGGCTGACCGGGATGCCCGCGGCGGATCCACCGGCGGCCCCCGGAGCCGAACCCACCGCCGCCCGTCCGCACATGCCCGGCTACGGGATCCGCCCCGCCGACCAGGGCACCGGGCTGCTGCCCTGGTCCTGGGCGGTGGCCCGGTTGACCGACTCGCACGACTACTGGGTCTGCACGGTCCGCCCGGACGGCCGACCGCACACCATGCCGGTCTGGGGCGTCTGGCTGGCCGACGCGCTCTGGTTCAGCAGCAGCCGCCGTTCCCGCAAGTACCGCAACCTGGCCGCCCGCCCGGACTGCGCGATCAGCACCGCCGACCCGCACCAGCCGGTGGTGCTGGACGGCCGGGCCGCGGTGCGCACCGGGCCCGGCGAGATCGCCGCCTTCCTGGCCGCGCTGAACGCCAAGTACGCCGTGGACTACGGCATCGACTTCCTCGACCCGGCCGTGAACGCCGTCTTCGAGGTCCGCCCGTCCTCGGTCTTCGGCCTCACCGACGCCGACTTCACCGGCTCGCCGACCCGCTGGACGTTCGCGGTCCCCTGAGCCCGGGGCCGTGGCGGGGCACAAGGCCGCGGGGCCGCTCAGCCGGTCTTGCCGCGCCCGGTCACCGCGGTGCGGGCGATCTGCGACAGCTTCGCCACCTCGAACGCGCTGTACGCGCCGCCGGCCAGCAGCGAGAACTTGAACCCTTCGCGCCCGCCCGGGCGCCGGAAGCCGGGCGGCTGGAAGCGCTGGTAGTGCTCGGCGGCCCGGTGGAAGAAGTTCGGCCGCTCCGCCCGGCTGACGCAGCCGGCCAGGTCGAAGACGAAGAGGTAGTGCCGGACCATCCGGGTGAACAGGTACGGCTGCACCGCCTCCGCCTCCGGGTGCGCCGCCAGCGCCTCGAAGCTGCGCTCGTACTGCTCGAAGAGGTCGAAGGTGCTGCTGCCCGGCGACCCGGCCGGGTGCACCGTGTGCCGCCGGCGGATCTGCACCAGCTCCTGCGGCAGCACCGCCACCCGCCCGGCCGCCAGCAGCGCCCGGTGGGCCACCGGGACCTCCTCGTACTCCCCCTCGGGGAAGGCGAGTTCGGCCCGCTGCCAGAGCCGGGTGCCGATCAGCCGGTCCCACACCTGGGCCGGCGCCTCGAACAGCCGCGGGTGCTCGGTCGGCGCGAACCCCACCGGCCCGGCCGCCTCGGCGACCCCGGCCAACAGCCCAGCCGCCGCGCCCGGCCAGATCCGACCGGCGTGCAGCCGGGTGTGCCCGAAGAGCAGCACGTCCGGGTCGTCGGCCACCGCGACCCGCTCGGCCAGCGCCAGCAGCGCCCCGGGCGGCAGCAGGTGGTCGCTGTCCAGGAAGAGCAGGTACCGCCCCGCGGCCCGCTCGGCCCCGGCGTTGCGGGCCTGCCCCACCCCGACGGCGGCGTTCAGCCGCAGCAGCGACACCCGCCCGTCCGCCTGCGCGGCCGGCGGCAGCTCGGCGGGGCACTCGGGCGACGGATCGGTGACGACGATCACCTCGAAGCCGCCGAAGGACTGGTCGAGAACCGACTCCAGGCAACTCGCGAGCTGTCCCTGCTGGTCATGGGCAGGGAGGACGACGGAGATGAGCGGTGCAGGCATGCGCAGAAGGTAAGCGCAGGTCAGATGCACAGCAAGGCCCATCGAGTGACGAATAGGGCAAAAGCGGCGATCGCCTGGACATGCACACCACACCCTCACCGACCCACCGAGCGACGACCACAGTCGACGATCCGTCAGCCGGGCGCAGCGGTGCGTGACGGGGGGAGTAGCGTGCGGCCATGAGCGGTCGGGGCGGGGATACGCACAGCGAGATCAGTGGCGGGCGGGCCGACGTCGTCATACAAGGGCGCGACCCGCAGGTGAACATCAGCACCACGGCGCCCGCCCCTCCCCCACCCACCGGACGCCCCGCCCCCGGTCTGCTCGTCCTCACCGCCGGGCTCGTAGTCGCCGGCACGCTGCTCGCCTGGCGACCGTTACCGGGGTACGGCACCTGGTCCCCGTCGCAACTGGTCGGCCCGGCCGCGTGCTGGCTGCTGGCCGCCTACCTCGCCCGGGACCCACTGACCTGGTGGCGCTGGAAGCGCAACCCGGCGTCGCTCAGGATCCGGCTGGACGACGCCGCCGAGGCACTCGCCAAGGCGCAGCGCAGACAGTGGGCGGACGAGGAGAAACAGCGCCGCCTACGGAGCCCGGCCGCACTGCCGGTCGCCTGGCGGCCCGCCGCTCCATGGCTGGCCGACCATCCGGAGAACCTCGGCGCCGGACCACTGCAACTGTCCGGCCAGTTCGACGAGTTCAGCAAGGTCTTCGACCGCCTGCCGACGCGTCGCCTGGTCGTCCTGGGCGACGGCGGCATGGGCAAGAGTGCGCTCGCCCTGTCCTTCGTGCTCGACCGGCTGCGCGCGAGAGCCACCGGCGAGCGTGTTCCGGTCCTGCTTCCGCTGGCCGACTGGGACCCGGCCCGACAACTGCTCGCCAGCTGGGTGGCCGCCCAACTGGCCGGGGACCACCCTGAGCTGGCCGCCCGAACCCCGTCCGGCAGCACCCTGGCGGAGGAACTCTTCCACAGCGGCCGGCTCCTGCTGGTCCTCGACGGCCTCGACGAACTTCCGGAACTCGGACGCCAGTGGGCGATCTACGAGCTCAACCGGACCCTGGACCCGGACCAACCCCTGGTACTGACCAGCCGCCGGGAGGAGTACCAGGCGGCAGTCCTGGCCTTCCAGGTCCTCGCCGCCGCCGCCGTGGTGGAGCTACAACCGCTTGCACCCCACGCCCTGGCGAGTTACCTGCCGCGGACCAGCCGCCCGCACACCGGCGCCGACTGGTCCCGGGTCCTCGCGGCCCTGGCGGACCCGGCCGGCCCACCCCACCTGCGCGAGGTGCTGACCACCCCGCTGATGACGGCCCTGGCCCGCACCGCCTACAGCGACACCGGCGCCGACCCTGACGAACTCCTGTACTTCCCGACCCGGGAAGCCCTCGAGGACCATCTGCTGGACCGGCTGATCCCCGCGGTCTACGACAGCGGACCCACCAGCGGCCGGTGGACCGCCGACCAGGCGTACCGCTGGCTGCACCGCCTGGCCCGCACCCCGGGCCACCGGATCACCTGGTGGGAGTGGGGCGGGCGGACACAGCGGGTGGTGGCGGAGGTACTCACGCGACTGGCCGTCTTCCTGGCGGCCGGCGCGACGTTCTGGGCCGGGTCCCGGAGTGACAAGTACCTCGGACTTCCCCACTTGGCCTGGTTCGAGCTGATCCCGGCGGCCATCCTCCTCCTCGCTCCCGCGACGAGTGCACGGGCGTTCCACCGACCGCTGAACCAGCGCCTCGACCTGGCAGGCACCTTCGTCACCTGCGCCGCCTGCGTGCTGCCGCTCCTGTTCTTCGCCGGACGCATCCGCGAGCTCTGGCCCGTCCTGCTCCTGCTGACACCCGTCACCGTGGGGTTCTGGTTTCCCGCCCGGCCGCGGGGCCACGGCCCGAAGGCTCTGCTGCCGGGCGACCGGACCGCCACCTTGCTGCTCGTCACCCTCCGCAAGGCCAACCCTCTGGCCCTGATCTACCTCGCCCTGTCGCTGAACGAGGTGCACCAGGTACCGGCCCGCGCCATCAGTCCGGCGGCCCGGCTAGCTGCGGAGGGCTGCTCGCTTCTCGCGCTGGTGCTGCTGGCCTGTGCGAACTCCTGCTGGGTGCTCTTCGCCATCTCCCGAACTCTGCTGGCCTGCTGTGGCAGGCGACCGTGGGACACGTTCGGATTCCTCGCAGACGCCCGCGGCCGCGGTGTGATTCGGCAGGTCTCGGGGGGTTACGTCTTCCGGCACGCCCGGCTGCGCGACCGACTGGCCGGCAGACCAGTGCGACTGGAGGCTGCCGCCGACGACGCACGCTTCGAGGAACGGCTGTCGCAGAGCCAGGTGGCTCTCTGGAGCGCGATGTTCACCATCGCCACGGTCGTCCAGCTACCTTCGGCCATACCCCGGCACACCCCGCCACCCGCCCCCTGCGCCCTCCTCTCCCCCGCCGACTCCGCCGCCCTGGCCCCCGGCGGCTGGCAGGGCCACCCCAGCCCCGCCGGTTGCGGGTGGGCCTCTCCCACCGGCGTCCACCCACGACTCGCCATCGGCGTCGAAGAGATGCTGCCTGCCGCCGGTCTCTCCGGGGCCCAGCAGGCCAGCCTCGCCATGTACCGTCTCCCCGCCACCGCCCGCCCCCTCGCCGGCATCTGCGACGTCGCCCTCGCCTGGCAGTCCGCCGACCCCGAGCCCGTGGCCCAGGTCGCCGTCCGCTGCGGGTCGACGATCCTCACCGTCGGCTACCGCGACGCCTCCCACGACCCCGCGCACGCCGCGGCGACCGCCGAGACCGTCGCCCGTCACGCGGCCGCCACGCTCACCCAGCACCGCTCCTGAAATATCTCCTCGCCGCTCCCGGGAAACCACCCAATTTCCCGCCCGCGCCGCCACGCTCAGGAATTCCTCCACGGATTTTTCAGACCGTCCTTGACCCCAGTACGGTGGCGGAAATTCCGCCGCCGTCCGCCTGTCGGACACCGCGGAAATCCCGGCACGCTTTCCCGCACAATTTCGGCCTGCCCCATTCCCGCCCACCCCGCCCGCCCCTCGCCGAACAGGACTCCCGTGACCTCCACCCCCGCCCTCGACGGCCCGCGGCTGGCCCGGATCGCCGCGGAGTACGGCACTCCGGCCTGGGTCTACGACGCCGAGCACATCCGCGGTCAGCTCGCCAAGCTGCGCGGCTTCGACGTGATCCGGTTCGCCCAGAAGGCCTGTTCGAACACGCACATCCTGCGGTTGATGCGGGCCGAGGGCGCCCTGGTGGACGCGGTTTCGCTGGGCGAGCTGGAACGGGCGCTGCTGGCCGGCTACTCGGTCGGTTGCTCGGCCGAGGCCGACGGGCCCGCCGAGCCGATCGTCTTCACCGCCGACCTGCTGGACCGGGCCACCCTGGCCCGGGTGGTCGAGCTGCGGGTGCCGGTCAACGCCGGCTCGCCGCAGATGCTGGAGCAGGTGGGCGCGGCGAGCCCGGGGCACCCGGTGTGGCTGCGGATCAACCCGGGCTTCGGCCACGGGCACAGCCGCAAGACCAACACCGGCGGCGAGCACAGCAAGCACGGCATCTGGCACGAGCACCTGGCGGAGAGCCTCGCCCTGGTGGACCGGTACGGCCTGGACCTGGTGGGCCTGCACATGCACATCGGTTCCGGGGTGGACTACGGCCACCTGGAGACGGTCTGCGAGACGATGGTCAAGCAGGTCAGGCTGGCGGGCCGGGACCTGCGGGCGATCTCGGCGGGCGGCGGGCTCTCGGTGCCGTACGCGCCGGGGCAGCCGGAGGTGGACACCGAGCGGTACTTCCGGCTCTGGGACGCCGCGCGGCAGGAGTTGGTGGGCGAGCTCGGCCACCCGGTGCGGCTGGAGATCGAGCCGGGGCGGTTCCTGGTCGCCGGGGCCGGGGTGCTGGTCAGCGAGGTGCGGGCGCAGAAGCCGGTGGGCAGCAACCACTTCGTGCTGGTCGACGCGGGCTTCAACGACCTGATGCGGCCGGCCATGTACGGCGCCGGCCACCGGGTCTCGCTGTTCGCGCCGGACGGCTCGCCGCGCACCGCTCCCACCGTGGACACGGTGCTGGCCGGGCCGCTCTGCGAGTCCGGTGACGTCTTCACCCAACTGCCCGGCGGCGAGGTGGAGTCGGTGCCGCTGCCGCGGGCCGGGATCGGCGACCTGGCGGTCTTCCACGACACCGGGGCCTACGGTGCGAGCATGTCCTCCACCTACAACTCGCGCCCGCTGATCCCCGAGGTGCTGGTCGAGGGCGACCGGACCCGGCTGATCCGCCGCCGCCAGAGCGTGGCCGAACTGCTGGCCCTCGAAACGGACCTGGAGCGCTGACCGCTCCGTTCGGGTTTCGTTCGGGTCCATTCCGGTCCATTCGTCCTGCGAACGATCCACCCGCCCCTCCGCCGGTCCCACCACCGGGACCGCTGCACCCCGCCGGGCCCCACCCGCCGGTGCAGCGCCCCCACCCCGGAGAGCCCCGCAGGCCGGCACCCCCGCCCCAGGGGTTTATCCGGTACGGCCCGTCGGCGGCAGGCCGATAGACTGGCTGCACAGTCCGTGACACCACACATGAACGGGAGCATCCCAGGATGGCTCGACACCTGATCACCAGCGCGCTTCCCTATATCAACGGGATCAAGCACCTGGGGAACATGGTCGGGTCCATGCTCCCGGCGGACGTCTACTCCCGGTACCTGCGCCAGCGCGGCCAGGACGTGCTCTACATCTGCGCGACCGACGAGCACGGCACCCCGGCCGAGCTGGCCGCCAAGGCCGCCGGCCAGTCGGTGGCCGACTTCTGCGCCCAGGCGCACGACGCGCAGAAGGCCATCTACGACGGCTTCCAGCTCTCCTTCGACTACTTCGGCCGCTCCTCCTCGGTGCAGAACCGGGAGATCACCCAGGAGTTCGCCCGCGAGCTGAAGGCCAACGGCTTCATCGAGGAGCGCTCGATCCGTCAGGTCTACTCGATCGCCGACGGCCGGTTCCTGCCGGACCGCTACATCGAGGGCACCTGCCCGCACTGCGGCTACGACAAGGCCCGCGGCGACCAGTGCGAGAACTGCACCCGCCTGCTGGACCCGACCGACCTGATCAACCCGCGCTCGGCGGTCAGCGGCTCCACCGAGCTGGAGGTCCGCGAGACCACCCACCTCTTCCTGCTCCAGTCCAAGCTGGCCGGCGAGGTCGAGGCGTGGATCGACGAGCACGGCAAGGACTGGCCGACGCTGGCCTCCTCGATCGCCCGCAAGTGGCTGACCGAGGGCCTCAACGACCGGGCGATCACCCGCGACCTGGAGTGGGGCGTGCCGGTGCCGGCCGACGTGTGGCCCGAGCTGGCCGCCGAGGGCAAGGTCTTCTACGTCTGGTTCGACGCGCCGATCGAGTACATCGGCGCGACCAAGGAGTGGTCGGACGCCGACCCGGCCAACCGGGACTGGAAGTCCTGGTGGTACCAGACCACCGACGTCCGCTACACCCAGTTCATGGCCAAGGACAACGTCCCCTTCCACACCGTGATGTTCCCGGCCACCCAGCTCGGCACCCGGGCGCCGTGGAAGAAGGTCGACTACGTCAAGGCCTTCAACTGGCTGAACTACTACGGCGGCAAGTTCTCCACCAGCCAGAAGCACGGCATCTTCACCGACGCCGCGCTGGAGCTGCTGCCGGCCGACTACTGGCGCTACTTCCTGATGGCCAACGCGCCGGAGTCCGACGACACCAGCTTCAGCTGGGAGATCTTCTCCGCCACCGTCAACAAGGACCTGGCCGACACCCTGGGCAACTTCGTCAACCGGGTGCTCTCGTTCTCGCTCAAGCGCTTCGGCGACACCGTGCCGGCCGGCGACGCGCCGGGCGAGGCCGAGCAGGCGCTGGGCGCGGAGATCGCCGGCCTGCTCGCCGAGTACCAGGGCCACCTGGACACCCTGCAGTTCCGCAAGGCCGCCCAGGCCCTGCGCGCACTGTGGAGCGCGGGCAACGTCTACCTGGAGACCAAGGCCCCCTGGCTGGAGATCAAGACCAACCAGGACGGCGCAGCGCTGACCCTGCGCACCGCGATGAACCTGATCCACCTCTACGGGGTGCTCTCCGCGCCGTTCATCCCGGCCACCAGCGCCGTGATCCGCGCGGCCTTCGCCCCGGAGAACACGGACGAGCCGCAGTGGGTGACCGCCGAGCAGGCCGCCGCCCTGGACTTCGTGGCGGCGGGCACCCCGTTCACCGTCCCGCCGGTGCTCTTCGCCAAGATCACCGACGAGGACCTGGCGGCCTGGCGCGAGCGGTTCGGCGCGGAGTAACCTGCCCGGCACCGGTTGTGCGGGCAGCCGGGAGGGCGTAGCCGAGACTCGGCGGCACCAGCCTGCCGCGGAGTCGGGGCAAGGCCCGACCAGAGCCAGCTGAGGGGGCGGGCATGCGGGTCCTGGTGGTCGGCGGCACCGGCTTCCTGGGCCGCCCGGTGGCGGAGCTGCTGACCGCGCGCGGCCACCGGGTGACCGTGCTGGCCCGCACCCCGCGCCCCGGCACCGCGCTGCGCACCGGCGACGCGACCCGTCTCACCGAGGACGACTGGGCCGAGCTGCTGGCCGACCAGGACGGCGTGGTCTTCGCGGCCGGCGTGGACGACCGCACGGTGCCGCCGGCGCCGGCCGCGCAGCACTTCCACGCCGGCAACGTCGAGCCGGTGCGCCGGCTGCTGATCGGTGCCCGCCGGGCCGGGGTAGGCCGGGCGGTGCTGCACGGCTCGTACTTCAGCGCGCTGCACCGCGCCCACCCCGAGCTGCGGCTGACCCGACGTCACCCCTACGTCGCCAGCCGGGTGGCGCAGGCCGTCGCGGCCCGCCGGGCGGCCGACGGGGCGCTGCCGGTGGCGGTGCTGGAGATCCCGTTCGTCTTCGGCGCCACCCCGGGCCGCCGCCCGCTCTGGGCGCCGCTGGTGCCGTGGCTGCGTGCCGGCCTGCCGCTGGCGGTCCCGGTCGGCGGCACCGCGGTGGTCACCGTCGACACCGTCGCCGCCAGTACGGTCGAGGCGCTGGAGCAGGGCCGCGAGGCCGACCTGCCGATCGCCGACGACAACCTCAGCTGGCGCGCGCTGCTGACCCGCTTCGCCGCGGCGGCCGGCCGGCGCACCCCGCCCCCGCTGCTGCCGCTGCCCACCGGCGCCCTGCACGCGCTGCTGGGCGGGGCCGGCCTCGCCCATCGGCTGCGCGGCCGCGAGCCCGGCCTGGCCACTGCGCACCTCGCCGACCTGCTCACCCGCGAGCTCTACCTGCCGCGCACCGGCGACGGCGACCTGTCCGCCGCCCTGCGCGCCACCGTGCGGGCGAGCCGTCGGTCCTGAACGAGGCCTGCACGGGTCCTAGGAGAGCACCCGGCGGCGGAAGTTCCGCAGGCCCAGGCTGAGGAAGAGCGCGCAGAAGCCGAGCAGCACCGGGTAGACCACGTAGAGGTGCATGTGCGAAGCCTCGGTCAGCCCGGCCCGCATGCCCTCGGCGATGTAGATCAACGGGTTGACCAGCACCAGGGTCTGCAGCCAGGGGAAGCCGCCGACCCGGACCGCGGCGAGCTTGGTCCACTGGTAGTAGGTGCCGCCGAGGAAGACCAGCGGCAGCACCACGAAGCCGAACATCAGCCCGATGTTGCGCGGCTCGAAGGTGGTGCCGAGCACCAGGCCGAGCGAGGTCATCGCCAGGCAGGCCAGCGGGATCAGGGTGACCACCACCCACCAGTGCACCGACAGGTGCGCGTGCACGCCGGGCGCGTGCACCACCGCGGCGATCGGGAAGACCATGATCGCCGAGATCATCCCCTGGGTGGCCCCGGAGAGCACCCGGGAGACCGCGACCAGCCAGAGCGGGCAGGGCGCCTGCACCCGGTCCTCGATCTCCCGGGTGTAGCCGAACTCCTGCGAGAGCTGGATCGCCACCGACTGGATGCCCTGGAACATGATGGTGACCGCCACCACCCCGGGCACCAGCACGGTGGCGAAGTCCGACTCCCCGGCCCGGCCGCCGCCCGAGCCGACCCCCTGCCCGATGGTCGGGAAGACGTAGAGGAAGACGAAGACCAGCAGCAGCGGCTGCATGATGGTCCGCCCGGCGAACTCGCCGAAGTTCTTGCGCAGCACCAGCAGGTCGCGCCGGACCAGCGCGCCGAGCGCGGCCCGCGAGGCGGCGAGGACCGAGCGGGTCGGCCGGACGCTGATCGCCGGGGTTCCGGTCACGGCAGCCATCAGTCCCGCAGCTCCTTCCCGGTCAGGCTGATGAAGACGGTCTCCAGGGTGGGCTCCGCCACCGCGAGGTCGGCCACCTCGAAGCCGCCGCCCTCGGCCGCGCCCAGCACCCGCGGCAGCAGCCGGTTCCCGCCGCCGCCCTTGACCTGCAGCTCTACCCCGCCGGGCAGCAGCCTGGTGCGGTTCACCCCGGTGACCTCCCGGGCCAGCAGCTCGGCCAGGGCGGCCGGCTCGCCGGCGGCCGACACGGTCACCACGGTGTCCGCGTCCACCGCCTGCTTGAGCGCCGCGGGGGTGTCCAGGGCCAGCACCCGGCCGTGGTCGATGATCGCCACCCGGTCGCAGAGCTGGTCGGCCTCCTCCATGTTGTGCGTGGTGAGCAGGATGGTCTGACCCTCGGCGATCAGGGTGGCCAGGGTCTCCCAGAGCGCGAGGCGGCTCTGCGGGTCCAGGCCGGCGGTCGGCTCGTCCAGGAAGAGCACGGCCGGGAGGTGGTAGATCGCCCGGGCCACCATCAGGCGCTGGGCCAGGCCGCCGGAGAGCGCGTAGACCGAGGCGTCGGCCCAGCGGGTGAGGTGGAAGCGGTCCAGCAGTTCGTCGGCGGTGCGGCGGGCGGCGCGGGTGGGGTAGCCGAAGAGCAGGCCGTGGAAGACCAGGTTCTCCCGCACGGTCAGCGAGCGGTCCAGGGTGTTCTGCTGCGAGACCACCGCGATCACCTGCTTGACCAGGGTGGGCTGGGCGACCACGTCGATCCCGCCCACCCAGGCGCTGCCGGCGGTCGGGACCACCCGGGTGGTGAGCATGCCGACCGTGGTGGTCTTGCCGGCGCCGTTGGGACCGAGCAGGCCGAACAGCTCGCCCTGGTGCACCTCCAGGTCCAGCCGGTCCACCGCCGCGATGCCGGTCTTCGGGTAGACCTTGGTCAGCGCGGCCGTGCGGATCACCGGGTCCGACCCGTGCTGCGGGCGCTCGCCCGCCTGGCTGCCGGCCACTGGGCACCTCGCTCCTGAGCCCTTCCTCCAGGTTGCTCCGGCGCCCACCGCCCCGCCAACCAGGGCGCGCTCGCGCCGCTCGCCGCACGCCGGGCGCACGCCCCCAGATCCGCCAACTCGGCTGTCGCGCCCCCTGGTTGACATGCGCCCGGCCCTTTACCGTCAGTAGCGAGTCCATCACGCCGAGGCCGTTTCCCTGGAGGACTGTCGTGTCCCTTGACCACAGCGACCCGCCCGCCGCCGCGCCGCTCGTCCCACTGCACTGCCTGCGCGCCGCCCCCGCCGGCCCGCCCGTCCGCACCACCCTGCTCACCGGCACCCCGGTCTGGTGGATCAGCCGGCACGCCGACGCCCGCCAGGTGCTCACCGACCCCAGGCTCGACCGGTCCTCGCTCTACGCCGAGGACGCCCCCGCGGTCACCCCGTACCCCAACATCCTGGACACCCCCGAGAGCCTGCTGAACGTCGACGGCCCCCACCACCAGCGGGTGCGCCGCACCGTGCAACGCGCCTTCACCCCGCGGGCGATCGCCCGCTGGCGCCCCTGGGTGGCCACCGTGGTGGAGGAACTGGTCGAGCAGGTGGCCGCGGCCGAGCAGCCGGTCGAGCTGGTCACCGCCTTCACCCGGGAGCTGCCGGTCGCGGTGATCTGCCGGCTGCTCGGGCTGGACGGGCTGGACCGCAAGCGGCTCTCGCACTGGAGCGAACACGCCCTGGCCACCACCGCCTTCGCCCCGGAGGCGGTGCAGGCGGCGATCCTGGAGTTCGCGGTCTTCGGCACCGAGCTGGTCGCCGAGCGCCGCCGCAACCCGGGCGAGGACCTGGTCAGCTCGCTGGTCCGGGCCGCCGACGAGGACGGCGAGGTGCCGGAGGACCAGGTGGTCATGCTGACCGTCGGCCTGGTGCTGGCCGGCCACGAGACCACCATGACCACCCTCGGCAACGCGCTGGTCTACCTGCTCACCGAGGACCGCGAGGCCTGGCGGGAGCTGGCCGGCAGCGAGGAGCAGGCGGCCGCGGTGGCCGAGCAGCTGCTGCGCGCGGTGCCGCTGGGCGACGCCACGGTCACCCCGGGCCTCCTGCGCCGGGCGGTCGCGGACGTGGAGATCGGCGGGGTGCTGATCCGGGCCGGCGACGTGGTGGCGGCCGACGTCTTCGCGGCCAACCACGACCCGGCCGTCTACCCGGGCGCCTGGCAGGAGAGCCTGTTCGCCCCGCCGGACGCGCCGCACCTGACCTTCGGTGCCGGCCCGCACCACTGCCTGGGCGCCTGGCTGGCCCGGATGGAGCTGGAGCTGGCCCTGCACCGGCTGGCCGGCCGGCTGCCCGGGCTACGGCTCGCCGTCCCGGTCGAGGAGATCGCCTGGCGCACCGGCCTGCTCACCCGCAGCCCGCAGAGCCTGCCGGTGGCCTGGTGAGCGGCGAGCAGGCGGTGGTCTCGGTCGACCGCACCCGCTGCGCCGGCACCGGGCTCTGCGCGGCCACCGCCCCCGACGACCTGGCGGTGGGCCCCGACGGCCGGGCCCACCCGCGCCGTGACCGCACCCCGGCGCTGGCCGAGGTCACCGAGGCGGCCGAGCTCTGCCCGATGGAGGCGATCGCCGTCCACCGCGCCGACACCGGCGAGAAGATCGCCCCCACGTGGTAGCGGCCACCGGGGTGCCCCCGGCCGAGGACCGGCCGGGGGCAC
>NZ_JBNQTI010000076.1:0-38280 GCF_050325825.1 Kitasatospora sp. LaBMicrA B282 | reverse complement strand
GGGCTGGCGGTGGCGTAGACCTCGGCGCCCCAGTGGCGGGCGAGTTGGACGGCGGCCATGCCGACACCGCCGGCGGCGGAGTGGATCAGGACCCGGTCGCCGGGCTTGATCCCGGCCAGGTCGTGCAACCCGTAGTACGCCGTCATGAAGACGGTCGGCACCCCGGCAGCCTCTTGGAAGGACCATGCCTCCGGCATCGCGGCGAGCACCCGCTCGTCCGCGATGGTCAGCGGCGCGAAGGCGGCGGGGAACTGGCCGAACACCCGGTCGCCGGGCGCGAAGCGGGTCACCCCTGGGCCGGTCTCCACCACCACGCCGGCACCCTCGGTGCCCAGGCCCTCGTTCGAGGGTGCCAGGCCCAACGCCACGGCCGCGTCGTAGAAGTTGAGGCCGGCGGCGCGGACCTGGAGCCGGACCTCGCCGGGCTCCAGCGGTCGGGTGGCGCGGGGGTTGGCCATCTTGCCGACCGCCTCGAAGGTGCCGCCGCCCGGCGTGTCGATCCGCCAGTCCTGACCGGCGCCGAAGCCGCTGACCGCCGGGATCTGACCGGAGTTGCCGCCGCGCACCACCCGCGGGGCCAGCAGGACGCCGTCCCGGTGGGCCAGTTGGGGCTCACCCGCGGTCAGCGCCCGGGCCAGCAGGGCCGGCAGCTCGGGGGTGCTCTCGGCGGCCGGGTCCAGGTCCAGCAGCAGGAACCTGTCGGGGTGTTCGGCCTGGGCGGTGCGGATCAGGCCCCAGGCGGTCGAGGCGGGCAGGTCCGTGACGTCACCCGCGCCGTCCCGGGCGGCACCCACCGCACCACGGGTGACCACCACCAGCGGGGTCTCCTCCAACTGCGGTTCGGCCAGCCAGGCCTGCACCGCGAGCAGCAGGTCGACGGCCACCCGGTAGGCGGCCTCGCCGGGCTCGGCCGGGTCCGGGTCGCCGACGGCGGAGACCACCGCGCAGTCCGGGAGCCCGGTCCCCGCCGCCAGCTCCGCGGGGGTGGGGTAGCGGGTCGCGCCGGGCAGCGAGCCGGCCAGGCCCAGCGGGTCCGGTCCGAGCACGGCCACCCGGCCGGGCAGGTCGGTGCCCGCCGCCACCGGCGTCCACTCCAGGGCGTAGAGGCTGTCGGTGACCGGCGCGGTCGTGCTCAGTTGGGTCCGGTCCAGCGGACGGACGTGCATCGCCTCGAGGTGGATCACCAGGCGGCCGGCCGGGTCGGTCGCGGTGAGCTGCACGGTGGTGGCGTCGAGCGAGCGCAGCCGCACCCGCAGCGTGCGGGCGCCGGTCGCGTGCAGCGTCACCCCGTTCCAGGCGAACGGCAGCCAGACGCCGTCGTCCGGGAAGCCGTCGTGCCGGCTGAGCGCGTGCAGCGCCGCGTCCAGCAGGGCAGGGTGCAGGCCGAACCGGTCGGCCTGCTCGGCGGCCGGCTCCGGCAGCACGGCCTCGGCGTAGACCTCGTCCGGATCGGCCCCGCGCCAGAGGCCGGTCAGGCCCTGGAAGGCGGGGCCGTAGCCGTAGCCGCGGGCGGTCAGCTCCGGGTAGAGGTCGTCGACCGGGACGGCGGTGGCCGTGGCGGGCGGCCAGGCGGCCGGATCGGCGAAGTCGACGTCCACCACGGGGGCGCCGGCGTCGGCCTCGGTGAGGGTGGCTTGGGCGTGGCGGGTCCAGATGCCGCCGGGCGTGGTGGTGGTGTGGGGGCGGGAGTAGACGCCGGCGGTGCGTCGGCCGTCTGGGTCCGGGGCGTCGACCACGACCTGCAGGTCCAGTGCGCCCGCGGTCGGCAGGACCAGTGGCGCCTGCACGATCAACTCCTCGACGCGGGCGCAGCCCACCCGGTCCCCGGCGCGGATGACCAGGTCCAGGAACGCCGTGCCGGGCACGATCGCGGTGCCCGCGACCGTGTGGTCGGCGAGCCAGGGCTGGGCGGTCAGGGAGAGGCGGCCCGAGAGCACGATCGTGTCACCGGCCGCCACGTCCACCGCGGCGGCGAGCAGGCCGTGGTCCACCTCGCCCAGGCCGACGCTGGCCAGGTCACCGGCCCCGCGCGTGCCGCGCTCCAGCCAGTAGCGGGTGTGGTCGAAGGCGTAGGTCGGCAGCTCCGGCAGCACCGCACTGGCGGTGGTCGTGGCCGGGAGGGCTTGGGTCCAGTCGAGGTCGACGCCGGTGGCCCACAGGTGGCCCAGACCGGTCAGCAGGGCGCGTTCCTCACCACGATCGCTACGAACGAGGGGGATCAGGGCGATGGTGTCCTGGTCCTGGGGCAGGCACTCGGCGGCCATCGCGGTCAACACCGCCCGCGGGCCGATCTCCGCCAACGCCCGCACCGGGAAACGCTCCACCGCCTCCAGCACCGCATCCGCGAACAACACCGGACGCCGCACCTGCTGCACCCAGTACTCCGCACTGCCCCACTCCTGACCGCTCACGGGCTTGCCCGTCACCGTGGAGACCACCGGGACCTGCGGCGCGGCGAAGGTGAGCTTCTCCACGACCCGGCGGAAGTCGTCCAACATCGGCTCCATCAACGCCGAATGGAACGCATGCGAGACCCGCAACCGCCGCGTACGCACCCCCGCCTCGTCCCAGTGCGCGGCCAGCTCATCCAGCACCTCCAGCGGGCCGGAGACCACCGTGGAGCGCGGCCCGTTGACCGCCGCCACCTGCACCCGACCACCGGCCCGGACGGCCAACACCCCCTCCACCTCATCCACCGCCGCCCGCACCGACAACATCCCGCCACCAGCAGGCAACGCCTGCATCAACCGACCCCGCGCCACCACCAACGCCGCCGCATCCGCCAGCGACAACACCCCCGCCACATGCGCGGCCACCACCTCCCCCACCGAATGCCCCACCAACACCTCGGGCCGCACCCCACACGCCGTCACCAGGCGGTACAGCGCCACCTCGAACGCGAACAGCCCGGCCTGTGTGAACACCGTCCGATCCAACAAGCCCTCTGGATCAGGGGCCGTGAACATCACCTCCCGCAACGAACACCCCAACAACGGATCCACCACCCCACACACCTCATCCAACGCCCCCGCAAACACCCCAGAGACGGCGGACAACTCCCGCCCCATCCCCGCCCACTGCGCCCCCTGCCCCGAGAACAACAACCCCACCCCAGGACGCGCCGCCACCACCCCCGCCACCGCACCACCGACCAACTCACCCGCACCCGCAAACGCCCGCAACCCCGCCACCAACTCGGCCCGACCAGCCCCCGCCACCACCAGCCGATGCCGCAACGCCGACCGCCCGGCCAACGAGCGGCCGATCGCGCCCGCCTCGACGTCCGCGCCGGCGGACTCCACGAAGTCGGCCAGCCGCGCAGCCTGCGACCGCAGCCCACCCGCACTACCACCGGAAACCACCCACGGCACCACCGCGCCACTCACGGCCGGCCCAGCCGAGGTAGCCGGCTCCCCGACCTCCCCGAGCTCCGGCGCCTCCTCCACGATCACGTGCGCGTTGGTGCCGCTGACCCCGAACGAGGACACCCCGGCCCGCCGCACCCGCTCACCCCGCGGCCACGCCACCGACTCCGTCAACAGCGAGACCACGCCCGCGGACCAGTCCACGAACGGCGCCGGCTCGTCCACGTGCAGGGTCCGCGGCAGCTCCTGCGCCTGCAGCGCCATCAGCATCTTGATCACACCGCCGACGCCGGCCGCGCTCTGCGCGTGGCCGATGTTGGACTTCAGCGAGCCGAGCAGCAGCGGGTGACCCTCCGGCCGGTCCTGGCCGTAGGCCGCGATCAGCGCCTCGGCTTCGATCGGGTCGCCGAGCCTGGTCCCGGTCCCGTGCGCCTCCACCGCGTCCACCTCGGCGGCCGTCACACCGGCGTTGGCCAGCGCCGCCCGGATCACTCGCTGCTGCGAGGGGCCGTTGGGGGCGGTCAGTCCGTTGCTCGCCCCGTCCTGGTTGACCGCGCTGCCGCGCACCACGCCCAGCACCCGGTGCCCCAGCCGCCGCGCGTCGGAGAGCCGCTCCAGCGCCAGCAGGCCGATGCCCTCACCTGCGCTGAAGCCGTCGGCGGCGGCGCTGAACGGCTTGCAGCGCCCGTCGGCCGCCAGGCCGCGCTGCCGGGAGAACTCCTGGAAGGCCACCTGACTGGCCAGCACGGTCACGCCGCCGGCCAGCGCGAGCGTGCACTCGCCCTGCCGCAGCGCCTGCACCGCCAGGTGCAGCGCCACCAGCGAGGAGGAACAGGCGGTGTCGAGGGAGAGTGCCGGACCCTCGAACCCGAACGAGTACGACACCCGCCCGGAGAGCACGCTGGCCAGGTTGCCGGTCAGCGCGTGACCTTCGACGCTCTGCGGAAGGTGCTCCAGGTCCGGCAGGTAGGCGGAGGTGGAGGCGCCGACGTAGACGCCGGTGCGGCTGCCCTTCAGCGCCAGCGGGTCCAACCCGGCCCGCTCCAGGACCTCCCAGGACACCTCCAGCAGCAACCGCTGCTGCGGGTCCATCGCCAACGCCTCGCGCGGCGAGATCCCGAAGAACTCCGCATCGAAGCCCGCCACGTCCGTCAGGAACCCACCCCGCCGGGCGTACGACTTCCCCGACTTCTCCGGGTCCGGGTCGTACAGGTCCGCCGGCCAGCCACGGTCGGTCGGGAACTCCGAGGTCGCATCGACCCCGCCCGCCACCAGCTCCCACAACTCCTCCGGCGAACCCACCCCACCCGGGAACCGGCACGCCATCCCCACCACCGCGATCGGCTCCCGCGCCGCCTCGGTCAGCCGGTGGTTCTCCCGCTGCAGACGCTCGGTCTCCTTGAGGGAGGACCGCAGCGCTGCGACGATCTCGTGATTCTCCGTTGTCATCCTGGTCTCTCCGCTCTTGCCTGCCATCGGGTCAGGAACCGTGCGCGCCGCGCGCCATCCGCACGAGGTCCTCGACTGCCATCTCGTCGATCCGGCTGGTCTCCGCGGACTCGCCGGCCGGGTTCGGTGCTGCCGCCGGTTGCTCCGCCGGTGCCGGGGCTTCCGCCGGGGTCGGGAAGCGGTCCAGCAGGTGCTCGGTCAGCGCCGCCGCGTTCGGGTGGTCGAAGACCGCGATGGGGGAGAAGCGCAGCCCGGCGACGCCGGAGACCCGGTTGCGCAGCTCGATCGCGGTGACCGAGTCGATGCCCAGGTCCTTGAACGCCGTGCCGGGGTCGAGTGAGCGGGCACTGGCGTGGCCGAGCACGGTGGCCAGTTCGGTCAGCACCAGGTCGAGCAGTTCGGTCCGCCGCCGCTCCGGCTCCAGCGCGGCCAACTGCGCCAGCCGGTCGGGTCGTTCCTGCTCGGCGGGGGTGCGGTCGGCCGGTCGGGTGCGCACCTCGGCGACGAAGGGGTGCGGGCGGGTGGCGCCGAAGCGCTCCGCGAAGCGGTCCCAGTCGACGTTGGCGATGGTGACCGTGGTGTCGTCCTGGGCCAGCGCCTGGAGCAGCGCCATCACCCCCAGGTGCGGGGTCATCAGGTCCATCCCGCCCAGGCTCAGCCAGTCGATGAACCCCTGGTCCTCGGCCATCCCGCGGCCGGCCCAGGCGCCCCAGGCGATCGAGGTGGCCACCTTGCCCCGGGCCCGGCGGTGCTCGGCGAAGGCGTCCAGGTAGGCGTTGCCGGCCGCGTAGGCGGCCTGCCCGACGTTGGGAATCAGGTTGCCGGCGGAGGAGTAGAGCACGAACGCCGACAGGTCGAGGTCCGCGGTGAGCTCGTCGAGGTTCTGCACCGCGCGGGTCTTGGGCAGCAGCACCCGCTCCAACTGGTCGGCGGTCAGCTCGTTGACCGGTCCGTCGTCCACCACGCCGGCCGTGTGGAAGACGCCGGTCAGCGGCCGGTCGGCGGGGACCGCCGCCAGCACCCGGGCCAGCTCCGCCCGGTCGGCCAGGTCGCAGGCCGCCAGGGTGACGCTGGCCGCGCCCAACCCGGTGAGCTCGGCGTGCAGTTCCGCGGCCCCCGGGGCGGCCGCGCCCTGCCGGCTGACCAGCAGCAGGTGGCCGCCCTGCCGGGAGAGCCAGCGCGCCACGTGGCCGCCGAGGGCGCCGGTGCCGCCGGTGACCAGCAGGGTGCCGGACGGGCGCCAGGGCGTGCCCGGCGCGTCCGCGGCGACCGGGGCCCGCAGGATCCGGCGGGCCAGCAGGCCGGTCGGGCGCAGCGCCAGCTGGTCCTCGTCGGCGATGCCGGCCAGCGCCGTGCAGAGCAGCTGCGCGGCCCGGGCGTCCAGCACCGGCGGGAGGTCGAGCAGGCCGGCCAGGCGCTGCGGGTTCTCCAGCCCGGCCACCCGGTTCAGCCCCCACAGGTGGGCCTGGGTCGGGCTGGTCAGGGCGTCGGCGGGGCCGGTGGCCACCGCGCCGCTGGTCGCCGACCAGAGCTTGGCGTCGCATCCGGCGGCCTCCATGGCCTGCAGCAACACGACCGTGGCCAGCAGGCCGGCGGGCACCACCGGGTGCTCGGGGTGGGCGGACTCGTCCAGCGCGAGCAGCGAGAGCACCCCGCTGATCGGCTGGTCGCCGGGCTCGGTGAGGGCCTCGACGAGCGCGGCCGGCTCCGGGTGCGCGGCGTCGAGCGGCAGCAGCACCGGCTTGCCGCCGTGCTCGCCGATCGCCCGCAGGCAGGCGGTCACCAGGTCGTGTTCGGTCGACTGCGCCGGGGCGACGACGAACCAGGTGCCGGTGAGCGATCCGGGCTCGGCCCCGGTCGCCAGCGGGCGCCAACCGATCCGGTAGCGCCAGGAGTTGACCACCGCGGTCTCCCGCCGCTGCTGCCACCAGCGGGACAGCGCGGGCAGCACGGCGCCCAGCGAGTCGCGCTCCGCCGCCGCGTCCAGTCCGAGCAGGCCGGCCAGCTCGGCCGGGTCGGCCTGCTCGACCAGCCGCCAGAACCGCTGCTCCGCCAGGTCGGGCGCCGCGGCCCGGTCGTCGGCCGGGGTGTCGAGCGGCAGGTCGAGCGCGGTGCCGTCGGCGTCGGCGGGCAGCAGGGCCGGCCAGGCCACCGGCACACCGGCGGTCCAGAGCCGTGCGGCGCCGGTCAGCAGTCGGGGCAGCCCGCCGTCGGTCCGGCGCAGCGTGCCGCTGACGGTCACCCGGTCGCCGAGGCCGCGCGCCTCGGCCGTCTCCTCGATCCCCACGGTCAGCACCGGATGGGCGCTGGCCTCGACGAACACCGTGAACCCGGCGTCCAGCAGGGCCTCGGTGGCGTCCTGGAAGCGCACCCGGCTGCGCAGGTTCCGCAGCCAGTAGGCGGCGTCCATCGTGGTGGTGTCCAGCTCGGCGCCGGTGACCGTGGAGTACATCGGCACCCGGCCCGGGCGTGGCTCCACCCGGCCCAGCGCGGCCAGCACCCGGTCGCCGATCGACTCGACCTGGGGGGTGTGCGAGGCGTAGTCGACGGGGATCCGGCGCACCCGCACCTCGGCCGCCTTGCACGCGGCCATGAACTCCTCGGCCGCCGCCACCTCACCGGCGACCACGGTGGACGAGGGCCCGTTGACCGCCGCCACCCAGAGTCGGTCGGACCAGTCGTCCAGCAGCTCGGTCACCGTGTCGAGACCGGCCGCCACCGACAGCATGGCACCGTGCCCGGCGAGTTCCACCAGCGCCGCCGAGCGCGCCACGACCACCCGCATCGCGTCCGGCACCGAGAGCACCCCGGCCACGCAGGCCGCGGCGATCTCGCCCTGCGAGTGCCCGATCACCGCCGCCGGCACCACGCCGGCCGACTCCCAGAGCCGGGCCAGGCCCAGCATCACCGAGAACATCACGGGTTGGACCACGTCGACCCGTTCGAACGAGGGCGCGTCCGGCTCGCCGCGCAGCACGGCCGGCACCGACCAGCCGGCCAGTTGCTCCACGACGGCCGAGCACTCCGCGATGGCCGCGGCGAACACCGGTGAACTGTCCAGCAGTTCGGCGCCCATCCGGTCCCACTGCCAGCCCTGGCCCGGGAAGACCAGCACCGGGCGCGCCGGGTCCGGCGCCACGCCCGTGACGGCGCTCGCGGGCGTCTCACCGCGCTCGGCGAAGGCCGCCAGGTCGGCCAGCAGGCCGCCGGTCTCCTCGCCGACCAGGGTCAGCCGGTGCGGCTCGCCGGGACGCAGGGCGAGCGCTTGGCCGACCGCGGCGGCGGGGGCCGGCGAGCCGGCCAGCGCCTCGTGCAGCCGTCCGGCGCGGGCGCGCAGCTCGGCCGCGCTGCCGGCGGAGAGCGTCCAGCAGGTGGTCGGCAGCAGCGGGAACTCGCGGTACCAGTACGGCTGGTGGTCCCACGGGTAGCCGGGCAGGTCGACCTGGGTGCCGGCGGCCGGGTCGGGGGTGGCGGGCCGGTGGCCGGTGGCGAACAGCTCGGCGACCAGGCGGGCCGGGGTGGTCTCCGTCGACGGCAGGGTCAGCACCCGGTCGCAGTCGGCGGCGGTGCGCGGTTCGGCCGGCCCGGCGAGTGCTTCGCCCGGCGCGCCGGTGGGGTCGGTGCCCGGGAGCAGGTGGCGCAGCGCTGCCGCCGTGGTCAGTTCGCCGCGCGCCCAGGCCGCGGTGACGGCGCCTGCTCCCAGGCCGGTGGCCGCGTGCGGGACGACCCCCCAGTGGCGCAGCGCCGCGGTGGCCGCGGCCTGGTGGCAGAAGACCCGGGCCGGGCGGAGTGCGGGGTGTTCGGCGTCGCCGGTTCCGACCGGCACCCCGGTGAACTCGGCCAGAAGCTGGGCGAGTTCGGCCGCCTGTCGGCGGTACTCCGAGGACCCGGCGGCCCAGCCGGCCACGACCGCGGCGGCGGGCAGCTCATCGGGGTAGTGGAAGGCGAGCGTGGCCTCGTCGCTGCTGTCGACCCGGCCGAGCCGGGTGTCCGCGGTGGGCCGGCCGTCGGCGGCCGCCCGCAGGGCCGCGGCCAGGGTCGCGGCGTCGGGGCCGACCACGGCCAGGCGGTGGTCGAGCAGCGAACGCCGCCGGGTGGCGGTGAAGGCGATCCCGGCCACCTGCTCCGGCGCCGCGGTCAGCCGGTCGGCCAGCCCGCGGGCCACCGCGGCCAGCGCCTGCGGGGTGGCCGCGGTGGCCAGCAGCACCTGGTCGCCGCCCGCCGCGGCGGGCCGCTCGGCCGGCGCCGGGACGAACTGCTCCACCACCACGTGGGCGTTGCTGCCGCTGAACCCGAAGGCGCTCACCCCGGCCCGGGCCGGCCGCTGCCGGGTCGGCCACGGGCGCTCGTCGGTCACCAGGGCGACCGGCAGCCGCTCCCAGTCGATCCGGCTCGACGGCCGGTCCAGCACGTGCGGCGGCAGCTGGCCGTGCCGCAGCGCCAGCACCACCTTGAGCAGGCCCACCGCGCCGGCCGCCGCGCCGAGGTGGCCGACGTTCGCCTTGGCGGAGCCGATCAGCAGCGGGTCGCCCTGGTCGCGATCGGCGCCCAGCGCCGCGGCCAGCGCGCTCACCTCGATCGGGTCGCCCAGCGGGGTGCCGGTGCCGTGCGTCTCCACGTAGTCCACCTCGTGCGGGGCCCAGCCGGCCCGCTCGACCGCCCGCCGGACCACGTCGGCCTGCGCGGCCGGGTTGGGCACGGTCAGTCCGCCGGTGGCGCCGTCCTGGTTGACGGCGCTGCCGCGCAGCACCGCGTGCACCCGGTCGCCGTCCCGCAGCGCGGCCGCGAGCGGCTTGAGCACCAGGACCACGGCGCCCTCGCCGCAGCCGAAGCCGTCGGCGGCCTCGTCGAAGGCCTTGCACCGCCCGTCGGGGGAGAGCGCCCCGCCACCGGCCATCGAGGCGATCAGCGGGCTGGGGGCGACGATCGCACTGGCGCCGCCGACCACGGCCACCTCGCAGTCGCCGGAGCGCAGCGCCTGGCAGGCCAGGTGGACGGCGGTCAGCGAGGCCGAGCAGGCGGTGTCCACGGCCATGCTGGGGCCGCGCAGGCCGAGCACGTAGGACAGCCGGCCGGCGAGCGCGGCGAACGAGGTTCCGGTGCCCTGGTGCAGGGTCAGACCGGTGTCCGGCATGGCCCGCGCGACCAGGTACTGGTAGTCGGCCATGGACAGGCCGGCGTAGACGCCGACCGGGCGCTCGGCCAGGGTGTGCGCCGGGCAGCCGGCGTGCTCCAGGGCCTCCCAGGCGGTCTCCAGGAAGAGGCGCTGCTGCGGGTCGAGCAGCGCGGCCTCGCGCGGCGAGATCCGGAAGAACGGCGCGTCGAACTGCGCGAGGTCGGGCAGGTAGGAGCCGCGTGGGGCCACCGTGTCGCCCAGTTCGGCCCAGATGGGGTCCCGCAGCCGGTCGGCGGGCAGCTTGCCGGCGGTGGTGGTGCGGGTGTTCAGCAGGTCCCAGAACTGCTCCGGCGAGGCTGCGCCCGGCAGGCGGCAGCTCATGCCGATGACCGCGATGCCGTCCGGCTGCTCGGGGGTCTGCGTGGCGGCCGGCTCGGGTATCGGTGCGGCGGCGGGTTCGGGGGTCGGTGTGGCAGCGGGCGCCGTGGCGTGGGGGGCCAGCTCGGCGAGGTGCTCGGCCAGCGCGGCGACGGTCGGCCGCTCGAAGACGATGGTGCTGGGCAGCTCCAGCCCGAGCTGCTGTTCCAGCCGCCGGCGCAGGGCCACCGCGGTGAGCGAGTCCAGGCCCTGCTCGAACAGGCCGCGGCGGCGGGCCACCGGCTGCCCGGCGGGCAGGCCGAGGACCTCGCGGACCGCGTCGGTGACCAGCTCGACCAGGCCGCCGGCCCGACCGGCGGCGGCAGCCGACGGAGCCGGTGGCACCGCCACCGGCACGGGCGGCACGGGCGGCGTGAGGGGCGCGGCCGGTGCGACCGGGGTGACCGGCGCAACCGCCGGGGCCGGTGCGACTGCCGCAACCGCCGCAGCCGCCGCACCCGCCCCCGCGTCGAGCCGCGCGTACGCCTCGCCGGTGACCCGGTCGTGCTCGTCCAGCAGGCTGATCCGCACCTTGGCGGGCCCGCCGCCCACCGCGCCCGCGCGCTGCGGGTCGGTGACGCCCTGGCTGCCGCGCGGCACCCCGGGCAGCCAGTAGCGGTCCCCGCCCCAGGACGGCACCGGCAGCGTCCGGTAACGCACCGGGCCGGCCACCGCGGCCGGCCACCGCACCGGCGTGCCGGCCGCGTGCAGCCGGGCCAGCGCCCGGTAGCCGGCCAGCCGGCCGGGCTCGTAGCGGGAGAGCACCGGCAGCGCCGGCGCCTGCCGCCCGCGTAGCCGCTGTGCCTCGGTCAGCGAGGGCACCAGCACGGGGTGCGGGCCGATCTCCACCAGCGGGTGGTCGTCCTCGGCGAGCAGCCGGTCGATCGCCGGCCAGAACCGCACCGGGCTGGTGAAGTTGCGCACCCAGTACCCGGCGTCGTAGGTCAGGTCGGTGGCGTCCGGGTCCACCGTGGAGAGCAGCCGGACCGCGGGGGCGGCCGGGCGCAGGCCGGCCAGCGCCGCCCCGAGGCGCGGCCCCAGCTCGCCGATCAGCGGGCTGTGCGCGGGCGCGTCGACCCGCAGCTGACGGCAGCGCAGGCCGCGCGCCTCCAGCGCAGCGGCGGCCTGCCCGACCTCCGCTGCCGGGCCGGCCACCACGAGCGAGGTCGGACCGTTGACCGCCACCACGGTGACCGGCAGCCCGGTCTCGGCCAGCACCGCGGTCACCGTCTCCTCGTCCGCGGTGACCGCGTGCATCAGGCCCCAGCCGGAGGCGAGCCCGAGGGTCTCCGAGCGCCGCACGATCAGCGTGATCGCGTCCGGCAGGCTCAGCACCCCCGCAGCGTGCGCCGCGGCGACCTCGCCGAGGCTGTGCCCCACGATCGCGCCCGGCCGCACGCCCTTGTCGGCGAGCCAGCGGGTCAGTGCGACCTGGACCGCGAAGATGGCCGGCTGGACGATCTCGGTGCGGTTCAGCCCGGCCGCGGGGTCGGCCCCGCGCAGCTCGTCGAGCAGCTGCCAGCCGGCCGTCGCGCTGATCAGCTCGGCGCACTCGTCGAGCGCCGCCCGCACGACCGGGTCGTCCCGGTACAGGTCCAGCGCCATCCCCGGCCACTGACCGCCCTGGCCGGAGTAGACGAAGACCGGCTCCGGCGCGCTCTCCGGGTCGAGCACCACGCCCGGGTACCCGCCGTCCTGCGGCTCGGTCGGATCGGCCAGCACCTCCAGCAACTGCGCGCGGTCCGCGGCCACCACCGCGTAGCGGTGCGACTCGTGGGTGCGCCGGTTGGTGCTGGAGGCGGCCAGGTCGGCGAGGTCCGCGGGCTCGGTCGCCGCCACCGACTCGCGCAGCGCGCCGAGCTGTTCGGCCAGTCCGGCGGCGCTGCCGGCGGAGGCCAGCAGCACGTAGGGGTGCCCGGGCCGGTCCGCTTCGCGGGCCGGCGCGGTGGGCGGGGCCTCCACGATCACGTGCACGTTGGTGCCGCTGAGCCCGAAGGCGCTCACCCCGGCCCGGGCCGGCCGGTCGGGCCCGCCGATCGCGGTGTGCTCGCTCGGCACGGTGACCACGCCGTCGCGCCAGTTCACGCCCGGGTTGAGCCGGTCCACGTGCGGCTGGCGCGGCACCGTGCCGGAGTTGACCACCCAGGTGCTCTTCAGCAGGCCGCCGATGCCGGCCGCCGCGTCCATGTGGCCGAGCAGCGCCTTGTGCGAGCCGACCAGCAGTGGAGTGCCGCGGTCGGCGCCGTACACCTCGCCGATCGCGTCCACCTCGATCACGTCGCCGATCGCCGTGCCGGTGCCGTGCGCCTCCACGTAGTCCACCTCGGCGGGCGCCAACCCGGCCCGCCGCAGCGCCAGTTCGAGCAGGTCCGCCTGGGCGGCCGCGTTCGGGACGGTCAGCCCCATGCTGGTGCCGTCGTTGTTGGCGGCCGAGCCGCGGATCACCGCGTGGATCCGGTCGCCGTCGGCCAATGCGTCGGCGAGCCGCTTGAGCACCACCACACCGGCACCCTCGCCGCGCACGATCCCGTCGGCCGCGGCGTCGAACGGGCGGCAGCGGCCGGAGGGGGAGAGCGCGCCCACCCGGCTGAGGAAGATGCTGATGTCCGGGGTGATGAGCAGGCTGACCCCGCCGGCCACCGCAGTGTCGCACTCGCCGGAGCGCAGCAGCTGGCAGGCCTGGTGCACCGCCAGCAGCGAGGAGGAGCAGGCCGAGTTGACCGCCGAGACCGGGCCGGTGAGGTCGAAGGTGTACGCCAGGCGGCCCGCGGCGAAGCTGAACTCCAGCCCGCTGACGTGGTGCTGGCCGATCGACCCGGTGCCCAGGGTGCGCGCGTGGAGCAGCTCGTAGTCCTTGGCGAGCAGCCCGAGGACCACCGCCGTCCGTGACCCGGCCCACTGCTCGCGGGTCCGCCCCGCGTCGCTCATGGCCTCCCAGGCCACCTCCAGGACCAACCGCTGCTGGGGGTCCAGCAGCCCGGCCTCCCGCGGGCTCACCCCGAAGAACGGGGCGTCGAAGCGGTCGATGTCCGGCAGGAAGGCGCCCATGCCGTTGGCGATCCGGCCCGGCCCGCCGTTCGGGTCGCTGCGCTCCGCCTCCCAGCGGTCGGCCGGCACCGGGGTGAAGACGTCGGGGGCCCGGGTCAGCAGGCGCCCGAAGGAGTCCAGGCTGCGCACCCCGCCGGGGAAGCGGCACCCCACACCCACGATGGCGACGGCGGACTCGGCTGCGCTGGCGGGTGTCGATCCCTGGCCGGAATCGGTGCTCATCTATTCCCTCCGAAGGGATGGGGTGGGGAATCCGGACTGCCGTGGGCGGGGAATTCAGCAACGCACACCGGTGGCGCTCCGATGCTAGGAATCGGCCGCTGCCGCCGTCAGCCCCTACGGGCCCCTAGAAGGCCACCGGCCGCCTTCTAGGGGTGAATTACGGGTGCCGGTCGGCCACGCCTCCTTGCGACGCTGGGGAAAAGTCGACGCGCCCGTGCGCAATGCCTTTCCGGACAAGGCACGGGCGCCCCGAAGGGAGCAGTCCAGATGCGCGGGAAAATCGCGGTGGTCACGGGGGCCGCCGGCGGGATCGGCGCGGCCGTGGCGCGGGCCCTGGCCGCGGACGGCGCGGTGGTGGCCGCCGTGGACCGGGACGCGGCCGGCGCCCGGACCACCGCCGACAAGCTGGTCGCCGACGGCCTGGCCGCCCACGCCTTCGTGGCCGACGTCAGCCGGGAGGCCGAGGCGGAGGCCGTGGTGGCGGCGGTGGAGGAGCAGCTCGGACCGGTGCACTACCTGGTCAACGCCGCCGGCGTGCTGCGGCTGGGGGAGGCCGGCGACTTCAGCGAGCAGGACTGGCTGGAGACCTTCGCGGTCAACAGCACCGGGGTCTTCCTGATGTCCCGCGCGGTGGTGCGCCGGATGGTCCCGCGGGGCGCGGGCGCGCTGGTCACGGTGGCCTCCAACGCGGCCGGGACCGCCCGCACGCAGATGTCCGCCTACGCCGCCTCCAAGGCCGCGGCGCTGATGTTCACCAAATGCCTGGGGCTGGAGGTGGCCCGGCACGGAATCCGCTGCAACGTGGTGGCGCCGGGCTCCACCGACACGCCGATGCTGCATTCCATGTGGTCCGACGAGACCGGCCCGGCCCGCACCATCGAGGGCTCGCCGGAGGCCTACAAGGCCGGCATTCCGCTGCGGAAACTCGCCAGCCCGACCGACATCGCCGACGCGGTGCACTTCCTGCTCTCGGACCGCGCCGGTCACATCACCCTGCAGCACCTCACCGTGGACGGCGGCGCCACCCTCGGCGTCTGACCCGCCGGGCGTGGTGCGGCCAGGGCCTCTCTTATGGGTCTTGTCGGATTGGCGCGCGGCTCCCCCGGCCTGGCGGCCGGGAGGTGCCCCCACCCCCAGCCGCCAGGCTGGGGGCGGATGTCCGGCGTCGCGAGCCCGGCAAGATCCGTGAGAGAGGCCCCAGCGTGCACCGCACGCCTCGGCCCCCGGCTCCTGAGGCGGAGCCGGGGGCCGAACCCGTTTCCGGCGGGGCCGGTCGGTCAGCGGCGCTGGCCGAAGCCCACCGTGGCCTCGCCGTCCGCCTCGGCGGCCGCCTCCAGCGGGGCGTAGCGCACGGTGCGCCCGCTGGCGGTCAGCGTGCGGTCCCAGGCCACTCGGGCCAGGCCGGCGCGGGCCGTGGCACCGGCGAGCAGCCGGCCCGTGGCGGACAGGGCGGCAGCGGCGGGCGAGGGGTGGATCCCGGTCGCGGCGAGGGCGGTGGCCGCCGGTTCGCCGGACTCCGTCCAGGGCCCGAAGGCCACGCTCAGCGTGGGCAGGCCCGCGGCCTGCCGCTGCCGGGCCAGCACCTCGAAGCAGGAGTCGGTGGCGGTCTGCAGCGCGCCGCCGCCGTGGCCGGTCAGGGCACCGATCGGGGTGGCCAGCACCAGGAAGTCGAGCTCCCCGGTGCGCTGGTGCAGCAGCTGCGGGGCGTGCAGCGCCCCCGCCAGGGCGGCCCGGAAGTCCGCCCAGCCCCAGCTGTCCAGGCCGCTGTCCGCGACCGGGTCGGCCAGCCGGATCACCCCGCGCAGCGGCGGCAGTTCGGCCTCGACCCGGTCCAGCACCGCGCCCAGCAGCGCCGGGTCGGCCGGGTCGCCGGTGAGGCGGAGCACCGCTGTGCCGCCCTCGCCCGCCGCCGGCTCGGCCGAGCCGGCCACCGCGACGGCCCGGGCCCCCTGCTCGGCCAGCCAGTCGACCACGGCCGCGGCCTGGTCCGCCGTCCCGCCCAGCACCAGGTAGCCGGCATCCTCCCGGATCTTGATGCTGCCCTCGCCGTCGGCGGGCGGCTCACCCTCCTGGAGCCGGGCCTCGTACCAGCGCCCGCCGCGCACCGCCAGGTGACCGGAGGCGGCCAGGCCCACCGCCTGCCGCACCACCCGGCCGGCCGTCGGCACCGGCGCGCCCGGCTCCAGGTCGACCTGGACGCAGGCCAGTTCCGGGTGCTCCCAGATCACGGTCCGGGCGAGCGCGGTCGGCAGACCCGCGGCCGGTCCGGCGGCGATCCGGTCGGTCGGCCGCGGGGTGCTCGCGCCGGTGCTGCAGAGCACCACCGCCGGGCCGTGCCCGGCGTGTTCGCGCAGGAAGCGCTGCAGGAAGGTGAAGGCCTGCTCACCGCCGTCGAGCCCCGCGCCGCCGTCGAGCCCCGCATCGCCCCCGAGCCCCGCAGTGCTGTCGGTCGGCTCGCCGGTGTGCAGCAGCAGCCCGGCCACCGTGGTGCCGCGCTCGCGCAGCTGCGCCCACAGCTCGTCGAAGGACTCCGGCCGCTCCGCCGCGGCGACCAGTAGGTCCCCGTCCGCGTCGGCCCCGGCGCCGTCCGCCGCCGGGAGCACCGCGAGGGCCGGGATGCCCTCCAGCGCCAGGTCGGTGCACCACTGCCGGACCTGCCGCGGATCGGTGCCGTGGACCAGCCAGCTGCCGCCCGGGGTCGCCAGCACCGGCTGCGCCGTGGACTCCGGCAGCGCACGCCAGTCCAGCCGGTGGCAGCGCAGCGGCACCGCGGCGAGCTGCGAGAGGGCCGCGGGGGCCAGCGGGGCCGGCCGGATCCCGGTCAGCTCCAGCAGCCGGCCGCCGTCCGGCGCCAGCACCGCGAGGTCCACCAGGTCGTCCGGTCGGCGCACCGCCCGGACCCAGCAACTCGCCTCGCCGGCCGCGGCGTCCGCCGCCGCCCGGTGGACGGTGACCTCGGCCACCGAGGCCACCCGGGCCGGCTGCGGCGCCAGCGTCGCGGCCAGCGCCAGCGCGTTCTCCAGCACCGCCGGCGCGACGGGTCCACCGGCGGGGTGGCGGCGCGCCGGGTCGTGCCCGACCTCGGCCAGCAGCCGGTCGGCGCCCCGCCAGAGGCGCTCGACCCGGGCCGCGGCCCGGTCCGGCTCGACCCCGTGCTGCCACCACTGCCGGTACCACGCCGCCGGGTCCTGCTCCGTCAGCTCCGCCCGGAGCTGCGCCGGGTCGATCGGTGCGGGCGCTGCGGCCTCGGCCGGCTCACCGAGCCGGGCGTCGACCAGCCGGGCGTCGACCAGCGGGGTCCAGCCCGCCGCGGTGTGCGCGAAGCCGCGCACCCGGGTGCCGGTTGCGGTGGCCTCCAGCCGGGTCTGCAGCCGCAGCGGCCGGTCGCCGGCCGGCGCGATCGGCTCGGCCGGCGTCACCTCGCGCAGCCGGGCGGACCCGGTGGTGCCGGCGGCGGCCAGCGCCCAGTCCAGCAGCGCGGCGGCACCGAGCACCGTGGCGCCGTGCACCCGGCCCGCGCCGCCCGCCCGCAGCGCGGCGGTGCCCACCTCCTGGGCGAACCAGCTGCCGTCGCCCTCGGCCAGCTCCACCGGGTGCCCCAGCAGCGGGTGCGCGGGTGCGCCGGGCCCGGTCGCCCGGCCGGCCCCGTCGGGCGGCAGCAGCCAGTACCGCCGGGTCTGGAACGGGGAGGTGGGCAGCTCCACCCGCCGGGCCCGGTGCCCCTCGACGGCGGGCGACCAGCGCACCGGTGCACCGTCCGCGTACAGCGCGCCGAGCGCCGTCAGCAGCGCTGCCGCCGGGTCGGCGCCGGTCTGCTGGGCGGCGACCAGCAGCACCTCCTTGCCGCGCTGCCCGGGCCGGCGCGGCTCGCCGTGCGCGGCGACGGCGCGCCGAGCCGGTTCGAGCAGTGCGTCGTCCGGCCCCAGCAGCAGGAAGCGGGTGGCGCCCGCGGCCACCAGGGAGCGTGCCGCGGACAGCAGCCGGGTGGGCCGGGTCGCGTGGCCGGCCCAGTACTCGGGGTCGCCCAGCTGCTCGACGGTGACCGGCTCCCCGGTCAGCCCGGAGACGAGCGGGACCGACGGCGGCTGGACGGTCAGCTGCCCGAGCACCCGGCGCAGCCGCGTCTGGTCGGTCGCCGGCCGGGCGGCCGGCAGCAGCGCCCGGTCCGGGTGCGCCGCGGTGGCCCGCCCCCGCGAGCGCCAGCGCTCGGCCAGCGCGGCCAGTTCGGCACCGTCCCCGGCCAGCACGGTGGCGCCGGGTTCGTCCACCGCGGCGATCGCCACCCGGGCGTCCGCGCCGGACTGCGCCAGGTCCGCGGTGACCTCGGCCTCGGTGGCCCGGACCCAGAGCGCCGCCCGGTCGGCGCTCTGCTCGGGGAGCGGCAGCGCGACCGCCAGCGCGCACGCGTCCGGCAGGCTCAGCATCCCGGCCGCGACGGCCGCGGCCACCTCGCCCACGCCCAGACCGGCCACCGACTCGGGGGCGATCCCGAACTCCGCCACCAGCCGGTGCAGCGCGATGTCGAAGGCGAACCGGGCGAGTTGGGCCAGTCGCGCCGGCACCGGGCGGGCGGCCGGGTCGAGCAGCTCGACGCTGAGCGGCCGCTGGTCCCCGCCCGCTCCGGCGCTGGCCAGCGCCCGGTCGAGCTCGTCGCAGACCTCCAGCAGGGCGGTCCGGAAGGGCGCGAAGGCCTGGGCCAACGCACCGGCCGAGCCGGGGAGTCCGGACCCGGCGGCGGCGAACAGCAGGGCGGTGCGGCCCGGCTGCGCCAGCCCGCGCAGCAGCCCCGGGGCGGTGCTGCCGGCCGCCACCGCGTCCAGGCCCGCCAGCAGCGCGGCCCGGTCCCGCCCGACCAGCACGGCGCGGTGCCGGAACGCCGAGCGGGTGGTCGCCAGCGCCACCGCGGTGTCCAGCGGGTCGGCGGTGGTCACCGCCGCCCGCACCCGGGCGGCCTGCTCGCGCAGCGCCGCCGGGGTGCGCCCGGAGAGCACCCAGGCGACCGGCCGCTGCGGGCCGGCGCCCTGCTGCTCGGGCTCCGGTTCCGCCGGCGGCTCCTCCAGCACCAGGTGGGCGTTGGTGCCGCTGAGCGTCAGGCAGGAGACGCCGGCCCGGCGCACCCGCTCGCCGCGCGGCCACGCCTCGGCCTCGGTGACCAGCCGCACCGTGCCCGCGGACCAGTCCGCATGGGTGGTGGGTTCGGTCACGTGCAGGGTGCGCGGCAGCCGCTGGTGACGCAGCGCCATCACCATCTTGGTGATGCCGGCGACCCCGCCGACGGTCTGGGTGTGGCCGATGTTGGACTTCACCGAGCCGAGCCGCACCGGGTCGGCCGGGGTGTGCGCCCGTCCGTAGGTCCCGATGACCGCCTGCGCCTCCACGCCGTCACCGAGCGCCGCGCCCACGCCGTGGCCCTCCACCACGTCGACGCTGTCCGGGGTGATCCGCCCGTCGGCCAGGGCCTGCCGGATCACCTGCTCCTGGGCCTGGGTGCGCGGCGACCACATGCCGTTGGTGGCGCCGTCCTGGTTGATCGCCGAGCCGCGGATCAGGGCCAGCACCGGGTGCCCGTTGCGGCGCGCGTCCGACAGCCGCTCCAGCAGCAGCATGCCGACGCCCTCGGAGAGGCTGACGCCGTCCGCCGCCGCCGAGAAGGACCTGGACCGCCCGCTGGGGGAGCTGGTCCCGCGGCGGCGGAAGTCCAGCAGCGTGGTCGGCAGCGACATCACCGAGGCCCCGCCGGCCAGCGCCAGGGTGGCCTCGCCGTTGCGCAGCGCCTTGGCGGCCAGGTGCACCGCGACCAGCGAGGAGGTGCACTGGGTGTCCACGCTCAGCGCGCCGCCCAGCAGGCCCAGCAGGTACGACACCCGGCCCGAGGCGGCCCCGGCGGAGCTGCCGAAGCCGATGTAGTCCTGCAGCTCGGCCGGCGGCGGCCCGCCCAGCAGCAGCGGGTAGCCGCCGAACTGGATGCCGGCGTAGACCGCCGTCCTGGTGTCCTTGGCCGACAGCGGGTCGATCCCGGCCCGCTCGAACGCCTCCCAGCTGGTCAGCAGCAGCAGCCGCTGCTGCGGGTCCAGCGCCAGCGCCTCGGCCTCCTCCATCCCGAAGAACTCCGGGTCGAAGCGGTCGAAGTCGCCCAGGTAGCCGCCGTTCAGGTCGGGCACGGTCGCGGCCAGGTTCCAGCCGCGGTCGGTCGGCGTCCCGGAGATGGCGTCGGTCCCGGCCTCCAGCAACGCCCACAGGTCCTCCGGCGAGCGCACCCCGCCGGGGAACCGGCAGCCGATCCCGATGATCGCGATCGGCTCGTGGTTCCGCTCCTCCGCGGCGGCCAGCCGGTCACGCGTCAGGCGCAGTTCGGCCGTGGCCTTCCGGAGGTACTTCTGCAGCTTCTCTTCGTCTGCCATCTGGTTGTCGGCTCCTCGTGCGAAAGGCGTCGGCCGGCCGGCGGCCGCTCGTGGCGGGCGGCGGCGGACTACTGCTCCGCGGGCGGCGTGACGGTGCAGTTCTGGATGTCGTAGAGCTTCCACTCGCCCTCCACCTCGACGAAGGCGTCGAGCCGGAAGTGCTGGTCGTCGATGACGGTGTACGCGTCCTTGGAGCGCGAGCGGACGCCGACCTCGCCGAGCACGTGGTCGCCGACGAACTCCAGGTGGCCGTCCTGCCAGCCGGGGGAGGTGGAGGTGCCCATGGTGCCCAGCGAGTCGAAGTAGTAGGACTCGAAGTACTGGTTGGGCTCGCTCCAGCCGATCACCCAGGTGCCCTCCAGCTTGGGGGAGCCGTCGCCGTAGGTGGCGGTGAGGTCCATCTGGTAATAGCGGCCGCCCATGATCGGCCGGGTCACGGCGACCATCCGGACGCCGGTGTCGAAGGTGGTGACCATGGTGCCGAGCAGGAAGTCGAGCTGGTGCATCTCGGCCGGCGGCTCGTTGTCCTTCTTGACCGGGCGGGCGGTGGGGCGGTGGTTGTCCAGGTAGTCGGACAGCTTCCGGTCGGCCGCGTTGCTCTCGGTCGGGTCGCTGCTGGTGGTGGCGGCGTCGGTCATCGGGGACTCCTCGCTGGGTCTTGGGGGGTGTGGGTGGGTCAGGCGGCCTGGGCGGCGGCCAGCTTGGCGACCATCGCGGCGATGGCGCGCACGTTCTTCAGGTCCTTGGCGTTGAGCTGCCGGGGCGGGATCGTCACGCCCAGTTCGGTGCGCACGTAGGTGAGCAGCACCACGGTGTTCAGGGAGTTGAGCACGCCCCACTCCAGCAGCGGGGTGGTCTCCTCCAGCTCCCCCTTGGGGTCGCCGTCCAGGAAGCGCTCCCGGACGAAGGCGGTGATCCTCTGCTGGATCTCGGCGGGTTCGAGGGTCTGGCGCTGCGCCATCGGTCATTCCTTCCGGTCGGGTTCGGACTGGACCTGGTCGGCGAGCGCGGCGCGGTCGACCTTGCCGTTGCGGGTGCGCGGCAACCGGTCGATCCGGTGCAGTTCGTCGGCCAGCATGTAGCGCGGCAGCCGCTGCGCGCAGTGCCGGCGCAGCTCCAGCGGCCCCGGCTCGCGGTCGGGGCCGGCCACCACGAAGGCCACCAGGCGGGCCGCCGCGCCGGCTCCGACGACCAGCGCCGCGGCCTCGGCCACGTCCGGGTGCGCGGTCAGCGCGGCCTCGACCTCGCCGAGCTCGATCCGGTGGCCGCGCACCTTGACCATGTGGTCGCGCCGGCCCACGTAGTCGAAGGACCCGTCCGGCAGCACGGTGACGACGTCCCCGGTGGGGTAGGGGCCCAGCTGCAGCGGCCGGCCCCAGTAGCGGAGCATCACGGTGGGGCCCTCGACGTACAGTTCGCCCTCGTCGCCCGGCCCGCCGACGCTGCCGTCGGCCTTCTGCGCCCAGCACTTGTCGCCGGAACAGGCGACGCCGATCGGCACCGGGCGGTCCCGCTCCAGGTCGGCCGGCTGCACCTCGTGCCAGGTGCACACGTTGGTCTCGGTCGGCCCGTAGAGGTTGAGCAGCCGGGCCGTGGTCCACCCGGCCAGCGCGCGCACCTGCGGCAGCGGGAACGGCTCGCCGGCGAACAGCACCGCCCGCAGCGCGCTCGGCGCCGGCTGCTCCAGCAGGCCGCCCTCCTGCACCATCAGGGTCAGCGCGGACGGCACCGAGTACCAGACGGTGATCTCCTGGCGGCGCAGGAACTCCACCAACTGGACCGGGGCGTAGGCGAGTTCGGCCGGCACCAGGTGGACCGAGGCGGCCGTGGCGAAGGCCGCGTACAGGTCCAGCACCGACAGGTCGAAGTTGAACGGCGCGTGGTTGGAGAACCGGTCCGCGGGGCCCGCCTGCAGCTCGGCCACCGCCCACTCGACGAAGGCGAGCGCGTTGCGGTGGCTGATGCACACCCCCTTCGGGGTGCCGGTCGAGCCCGAGGTGTAGAGGATGTAGGCCAACTCGTCGGAGTCCACCTGCTCGTTGACCGCCGCCACCGGGCCGCTCGACTCCGGGGCGCTCGGTTCCGGCTCGCTGGGTTCCGGGCCGCTCGGCTCCGTCGCCGCGGCCTGCTGCGCCGGGTCCTGCCCGGTCAGGGTGCGGCAGGGCAGCGCGGGCGGCAGCCGGTCGACCAGCTCCTCGGCCCGCTCGGCGGTGGTGAGCACCACCGAGGCCGCGCAGTCCCCGGCCAGCGCGGCGACCCGGGCCGGCGGCGCCGAGCCGTCCATCGGCACGTACGCGGCGCCCAGCCGCAGCACCGCCTGCATCGCCACCACCACGGCGGCGGACTTCTCCGACCAGATCACCACCCGGTCCCCGCGGGCGACCCCGAGCGCCCGCAGCCGGTGCGCCAGCCGGTCGGCGTCACGGTCGAGCCGGCGGTAGTCGAGGGTGGTGTCCTGGGTCACCACGGCCGGCCGGTCGGGGTGCCGGGCGGCCGAGTCGATCACCAGCTGATGGAGTGTCATAGTCCCAACTGCCTTGCCACGAGTTCCCGCTGGATCTGGGTGGTGCCGGAGAAGAGGGTGCTGGGGAGACTGTCGCGCAGCTGCTCCTCGGCACCGCCGGTCAGGTAGCCGCGGCCGCCGAAGAGCTGCAGCGCGTCCAGCGAGTTGGCCACCGCGGCCTCGGAGACCGCGATCTTCGACAGCGCCACCTCGGTGACGTGCTCCTCGCCGCGGTCGAGCAGCCAGCAGGCGCGCAGCAGCAACAGCCGGGCCGCCTCCAGGCGCTGGCGCATGCCGACCAGGGTGTGCGAGACCGCCTGGAACTCGCCGATCCGCCGGCCGAACTGCCGGCGCTCACGGGCCTGTTCCACGCACTCCTCGAGCTGGCGGGCCATCGTGCCCAGGTAGATGCCGAACAGGCAGGCCCGCTCCCAGGCCATCGAGTGCTGGAAGACGGCCGCGCCCTGGCCCTCGCCGCCGAGCAGGTACTCGGCCGGGACCAGGCAGTTCTCGAACCGCACCCGGCCGGCCGGGCAGCCGACCAGGCCCATCTTCGGCAGCGGCTCGCCCAGCACCACCCCGGGCAGGTCGGTGGGGACGGCGAAGGCCGACAGGCCGAGGAAGCCCGCCGCGGGGTCGGTCGCCGCGTAGGTGACCACCAGGTCCGCGATCGGTGCGTTGCTGGCCCAGGACTTCTCGCCGTCGAGCAGGTAGCCGTCGGCGGTGGGCCGCGCGGTCACCGCGAGGGCGCCGACGTCGGACCCGGCGCCGTCCTCGGTCATCGCGTTGGCGGCGACCAGCTCGCCGCTCGCCAGCCCCGCCAGCAGCTGCTCGCGCACCCGGTCGTCGGCGAAGTCCCGCACCGGGACCGCGCAGGCCAGCAGGTGCGCGGCGACCGCGAAGGCGAAGCCGGTGTCGGGGCAGGCCCGGCCGAAGGCCTCCAGGCAGAGCGCGGTGTCCAGCGCCCCGAGACCGGCGCCGCCCACCTCCGCGGGCAGGCTCAGGCCGGTCAGGCCGATCCGCCCGGCCGCCCGGAAGTTCGCCCGGGCCGCCGCCGGATCGGCCACGGCACGGACGCCGGCCCAGTGGGCGCGCACGTCCGCGTCGATTGCCTCGCAGCGTTTCCGCGCTGCCTCGTCGAGTCCAAAGTCCATAGCGATTCGTGCCTCATCGTGAGGAGTTGCGTCGGATGCGGCCGCGCGGACCGGCCGGTCGGAGCCCGGCGGGGAGCAGCCGGGAGGCACGGCGCGGACCCGGGACCGGCGACCCCGGACCGGTGCCCCCCGCCACCCGCGGGGCAGCCGGTCGCCCTGCCGGGTGACCACGCTAGGGAGCGCGGCGAGCCGGTGTCACCCCCTAGAAAGCGGCCCCGCAGCAGGCGCTGCGGAGCGGTGCGGCAACCCCTCGCGGGTCAGGGGCCCCTACCCCGGTGACCCGGACTTAGGGGTTCCGACGGGCCCGCGACCAGCCCACGATGAGCCGAGGCCGCGTGGCAGGGCGCGCAGGACGCGCCGCCCGCGATCGCTGGTGACACCCCGGTACCGGGCCAGGCCGACGCGTCGGCGGCGAGGGACGCGCCGCTCGCTCACCCGGCGGCCTCGGGAACCGACCCAACCCGGAAGCGGCGTGACGCGCAAGGAGAGGCTGGCATGCAGCTGGCGACCGACAAGCACCCCCTTCTCGAAGGGAAACCGGCGCACCAGCAGCCCGACTGGGGCGACCGGGCACAACTGCGGCTGGTCCGTGCCGAACTGGCGGCCTCGCCGGGGCTGGTGCGGCCGGCCGACCTGGCGGTGCTCCGGGGCCTGCTCGCCCAGGTGGCGGCCGGCCGCGCCCACGTCGTGCAGGGCGGGGACTGCGCCGAGGACCCCGCCGAGTGCACGGTGGACTACGTGGCCCGCAAGGTCGGCCTGCTCGACGTGCTGGCCGGCACCATGCAGATGCACTCGCACAAGCCGGTGGTGCGGGTCGGCCGGATCGCCGGCCAGTACACCAAGCCCCGCTCCCGGCCCACCGAGCGCGTCGGCGGCGAGGAACTGCCGGTCTACCGCGGCCACATGGTGAACAGCCCGGAACCCGACCCGGTGCTGCGCCGGCCCGACCCGGTGCGCATCCTCACCTGCTACCAGGCGGCCCGCCAGGTGATGGGCCACCTCGGCTGGCTCGACCAGGCCCGGGACTGGCACCGCCCCCCGCGGCTGTGGACCAGTCACGAGGCGCTGCTGCTGGACTACGAGGTCCCGCTGCTGCGCCGGGACGAGCAGGGGCGGCTCTACCTCGCCTCCACCCACTGGCCGTGGATCGGCAACCGCACCCGCCAGCTCGACGGCGCCCACCTGGCCCTGCTGGCCGCCGTCAGCAACCCGGTGGCCTGCAAGGTGGGCGCCGGCATGACGGCCGACGACCTGGTCGCGCTCTGCGAGGCGCTCGACCCGCAGCGCGAGCCGGGCCGGCTCACCCTGATCTCCCGGATGGGCGCGGACGCCGTCGCCGAGCAACTGCCCGAACTGGTCATGGCGGTGCGCGCGGCCGGCCACCCGGTGATCTGGCTCTGCGACCCGATGCACGGCAACACCCTCACCACCGCGGCCGGCCTGAAGACCCGCTACCTGAAGGCGGTGCTCTGGGAGGTCGAGCAGTTCCAGTGCGCGGTGACCGCCTTCGGCGGGGTCGCCGGCGGGCTGCACCTGGAGGTCACGCCGGAGCCGGTCACCGAGTGCGTGCTCAACGACTCGGACGCGGACCGGGTCGGCGAGAAGTACACCACCCTGTGCGACCCGCGCCTCAACCCCGGTCAGTCCGCCACCGTGGTCGCCAGCTGGCGCTCCTAGCCCGTCGACCCCCGGTGGACCAGCACAGGCCCCCATCGAACCAGCAGAGGACCGCGAAGCCATGCCAGGGATCCCCACCATCACCCCCTATCCCATGCCCAGCAGGGAGCAGCTGCCCGCGAACACCGTCTCCTGGACGGTCGACCCCGCCCGGGCGGTGCTGCTCGTCCACGACATGCAGCGCTTCTTCCTGCAGGCCTTCCCGGCCGGCGTGCGCGCCGACCTGGTGGCCAACACGGCCCTGGTGCGCGACCGCTGCGCCGAGCATGGGATCGCGGTGGCCTACACCGCACAGCCCGGCGCGATGACCGAGCAGGAGCGCGGGCTGCTCCGGGACTTCTGGGGCCCGGGGATGAGCCGGGCGGAGGCCGACCGGGCCGTGGAGGAGCGGGTGGCGCCCGCTCCGGGCGACTGGGTCTTCACCAAGTGGCGCTACAGCGCCTTCTTCCGCACCGAGCTGCTGGAGCGGATGCGGGCCGCCGGCCGCGACCAGCTGATCATCTGCGGGGTCTACGCCCACGTCGGCGTGCTGATGACCGCGGTCGAGGCGTACAGCCACGACATCCGGACCTTCCTGGTCGCCGACGCGGTCGCCGACTTCTCCGCCGAGCACCACCGCTGGGCGCTGGAGTACGCCGCCGGCCGCTGCGCCATGGTGGTCACCGCCGAGGACCTGCTGACGGCGCTGCCGGTGGCCGGGCGGGCGCTGGCCGGCCGGACGGGGGGACGGGCGTGACCGCCGCCCCGCCGCCCGCCACCGAGCTGCTCGACCGACTGCTGGTCGACGCCCCGCCCGCCTTCGCCTTGCTGCACCGCCCGGAGGCCACCGGCGGGGACCGGCTTGACCTGCTGCTCGGCACCGTCTCGCACCCCGCCACCCTCGCCGAGCTGCCCGCCGTCGAGCGCCCGCGGCAACCCGGCGCTGCCGCGCACCAGGTGCTCGCGGTGATCCCGTTCCGGCAGATCGCCGAGCGCGGCTTCACCGCCCACGACGACGGCGCCCCGCTGGTCGCCCTCACCGTCGAGGAGCAGGGCCTGCTCCCGGTCGCCGAGTTCACCGCCCGGGTCCCCGACGCCCCGATCCGGGTCACCGGCGGCCACTTCGACGTCGACGACGACGCCTACGCGCAGATCGTCCGGACCATCATCGACACCGAGATCGGCACCGGCGCCGGCGCCAACTTCGTGATCCGGCGCTCCTTCGTGGTCGACATCACCGACTACTCGCCGCGGCTCGCCCTGGTGGTCTTCCGCCGCCTGCTGCAGCGCGAGTCCGGCGCCCACTGGACCTTCGTGGTGCACACCGGCGACCGCACCCTGGTCGGCGCCACCCCCGAGCGGCACGTCAGCGTGCAGGGCGGCACGGCCGTGATGAACCCGATCAGCGGCACCTACCGCTACCCGCCGACCGGCCCCACCGAGGCCGGCCTGCAGGAGTTCATCGCCGACCGGAAGGAGACCGACGAGCTCTACATGGTGCTGGACGAGGAGCTCAAGATGATGGGCCGGATCTGCCGCACCGGCGGCCGGGTCGACGGCCCCTACCTGCGGGAGATGGCCCGGCTGGCGCACACCGAGTACTTCATCGCCGGCGAGACCGACCGCGACCTGCGCGAGATCCTGCGCGAGACGATGTTCGCGCCCACCGTCACCGGCTCCCCGCTGGAGAGCGCCTGCCGGGTGATCCACCGGCACGAGCCCGGGGGCCGCGGCTACTACAGCGGAGTGGTGGCGCTGATCGGCCACGACCGGGACGGGCAGGACGCCCTGGACTCGGCGATCCTGATCCGGACCGCCGACATCGACCGCACCGGCCGGGCCAGGGTGGGCACCGGCGCCACCCTGGTGCGGCACTCCGACCCGGCGGCCGAGGTCGCCGAGACCCGGGCCAAGGCCGCCGCCCTGCTGGCCGCGCTGGGCGCCGACGGCAGCACCCGGTTCGCCGACCGCCCGGAGATCCGCGCCGCCCTCGCTCGGCGCAACGCCACCATCGCCCCGTTCTGGCTGGCCCAGGACGGGCAGCGCCCGCAGCCGCTGCCCGAACTGGCCGGCCGCCGGGCGCTGGTGGTCGACGCCGAGGACACCTTCACCGCCATGCTGAATCACCAACTGGCCTCTCTTGGCCTCTTGGTGACGGTCCGTCGGTTCGACGAGCCGTACGGCTTCGACGAGGCCGACCTGGTCGTGATGGGCCCCGGCCCCGGCGACCCGAACGATCGGGACTGCGCCAAGATCGCCCATCTGCGGACGGCCGTCCGCACCCTGCTCGACCGGCAACTGCCGTTCCTCGCGGTCTGCCTGAGCCACCAGGCGCTCAGCCTGGAGCTGGGGCTGCCGGTGACCCGCTGCGCCGTGGTCAACCAGGGGCGGCAGCGCGAGATCGACCTGTTCGGCAGTCGGGAGCGGGTCGGCTTCTACAACACCTTCACCGCGATCAGCCGGGAGGACAAGTTCGACTGCCCCGGCGTGGGCGGCGTCGAGGTCAGCCGGGACGCCGCGAACGGCGAGGTGTACGCGCTGCGCGGACCGCACTTCGCCTCCCTGCAGTTCCACGCCGAGTCGGTGCTCTCCCCACGGGGCGTCGGACTCCTCGGCGACGTGCTGAAGGGCCTGCCGAGGCGCTGACCGCGGCTGCCGCACGGCCCCCGGGGGCGACCGCCCCACCACCCCAATCCTTCCGGAACATCCTGCGTGACCTGCGAAGAAAGGCTGGACCGATCTCCATGGCGGACGAGCAGAAGACCGTTGAATATCTTCGGCGAGTGACCGCGGAGCTGCAGAAGACGCGCCGCCGCCTGAACGAGGTCGAGGCCGGCCTGCTGGAGCCGATCGCGGTGGTGGGGATGGCCTGCCGGTTCCCCGGCGGGGCCGGCTCCCCCGAGGGGCTGTGGCAGCTGGTGGCCGACGGCGAGGACGCCACCCGGGACTTCCCGACCGATCGTGGCTGGCCGGCGGACCTGTACGACCCGGACCCGGAGAAGTCGGGGAAGTCGTACGTGCGGCGGGGTGGATTCCTGGGGGACGTGGCGGGCTTCGATGCGGAGTTCTTCGGGATCTCGCCGCGCGAGGCGTTGGCGATGGATCCGCAGCAGCGGTTGCTGCTGGAGGTGTCCTGGGAGGTGCTGGAGCGGGCCGGCCTGTCCGCCGCGGCGCTGAAGGGCAGCCGCACCGGCGTCTTCGTCGGCGCCTCCACCTCCGCCTACCTGCCGGACCTGGACCACGTGCCGGACGTGGTGGAGGGCTACACCCTGACCGGCAACCTGCCCAGCGTGCTCTCCGGGCGGCTGTCCTACTCGTTCGGCTTCGAGGGGCCGGCCGTCTCGGTCGACACCGCCTGTTCCTCCTCGCTGGTGGCGCTGCACCTGGCGGTGCAGGCGCTGCGGCAGGGCGAGTGCACGCTGGCGCTGGCCGGCGGCGTCGCGCTGCTGGCCAGCCCGACCCCCTTCATCGAGTTCTCCCGCCAGCGCGGGCTGGCCCCGGACGGGCGCTGCAAGCCCTTCGCCGCCGGCGCCGACGGCACGGCCTGGGGCGAGGGCGCGGGAATGCTGGCGCTGGAGCGGCTCTCCGACGCGCGGCGGCTGGGGCACCGGGTGCTGGGCGTGGTGCGCGGCAGCGCGGTCAACCAGGACGGGGCGAGCAGCGGGCTGACCGCGCCGAACGGGCCTTCGCAGCAGCGGGTGATCCGGGCGGCGCTGGCCAACGCCGGACTCTCCGTCGCCGAGGTGGACGCGGTGGAGGCGCACGGGACGGGAACCAGGCTCGGCGACCCGATCGAGGCACAGGCGCTGCTGGCCACCTACGGCCAGGACCGCCCGGACGGTCGCCCGCTGCTGCTCGGCTCGCTGAAGTCCAACATCGGCCACACCCAGGCGGCTTCCGGGGTGGCCGGTGTGATCAAGATGCTGATGGCGATGCAGCAGCAGGAGCTGCCGCGGACCCTGCACGTGGACGAGCCGGCGTCGTTCGTGGACTGGTCGGCGGGCGCGGTGTCGCTGCTGACCGAGCCGGTCGCCTGGCCGCGGGGTGAGCGGGTGCGGCGGGCCGGGGTGTCCTCGTTCGGGGTCAGCGGCACCAACGCGCACGTGATCATCGAGGAGCCGCCCGCCGTCGAGTCCGCACCCGCCGCCGAACTCGAGCCGGCCGCCCCGCCGGTGACGCCCGCGCTCTCGGGCGAGGTCGTGCCGCTGCTGCTCTCGGGCGGTAGTGCGGGTGGTCTGCGCTCGCAGGCTGCGCGGCTGGCCGACTACGTCGACTCCGAGGGTGTGGACATCGAACTGGGTGCGCTGTCGCGGGCGTTGACCACTCGTGACGGGTTGCGGCATCGGTTGGTGGTGGCGGGGGCTGGTCGGGGTGAGTTGGTGGCGGGGTTGCGGGCGTTTGCGGGTGCGGGTGAGTTGGTCGGTGGTGTGGTGGCGGGGGTGGTGGCGGCGCGTCCTGGGGTGGGGTTGTTGTTCTCGGGGCAGGGGGCGCAGTGGGCGGGGATGGGGCGGGAGTTGTCTGGTGTGTCGGGGGTGTTTGCGGGGGCGTTGGATGAGGTGTGTGGGGTGGTGGATCCGTTGTTGGGGTGTTCGTTGCGGGAGGTGATGTTCACGGCCCCTGATCCAGAGGGGTTGTTGGATCGGACGGTGTTCACGCAGGCGGGGTTGTTCGCGTTCGAGGTGGCGCTGTACCGGCTGGTGGCGGCGTGTGGGGTGCGGCCCGAGGTGTTGGTGGGCCATTCGGTGGGCGAGGTGGTGGCAGCCCACGTGTCCGGGGTGCTGTCACTGGCGGACGCCGGGGCTCTGGTGGTGGCGCGGGGTCAGTTGATGCAGGCCCTGCCGGCCGGTGGCGGCATGCTCTCGGTGCGGGCTACGGCGGAGGAGGTGGAGGGGGTGTTGGCCGTCCGGGCCGGTGGTCGGGTGCAGGTGGCGGCGGTCAACGGACCACGCTCCACCGTGGTCTCCGGCCCCCTCGAGGTGCTGGACGAGCTCGCCTCCCACTGGGACGAGGCGGGGGTGCGCACGCGCCGGTTGCGGGTCTCGCACGCCTTCCATTCGGCGTTGATGGAGCCGATGCTGGACGACTTCCGCCGGGTCGTGGAGAAGCTCACCTTCGCCGCGCCACAGGTCCCGGTGGTCTCCACCGTGACCGGCAAGCCCGTGAGCGGTCAGGAGTGGGCCAGTGCGGAGTACTGGGTGCAGCAGGTCCGCCGCCCGGTGTTGTTCGCGGATGCGGTGCTGGAGGCGGTGGAGCGCTTCCCGGTGCGGGCGTTGGCGGAGATCGGCCCGCGCGCGGTGTTGACCGCGATGGCCGCCGAGTGCCTGCCCCAGGACCAGGACACCATCGCCCTGATCCCCCTGGTGCGCAGCGATCGTGGTGAGGAACGTGCCCTGCTGACCGGCCTGGGCCACCTGTGGGCCACCGGCGCCGACCTCGACTGGACCCAAGCCCTCCCGGCCACGACCACCGCCAGTGCGGTGCTGCCGGAGCTGCCGACCTACGCCTTCGACCACACCCGCTACTGGCTGGAGCGCGGCACGCGCGGGGCCGGTGACCTGGCCGGCATCGGCCTGGGCGAGGTGGACCACGGCCTGCTCGCCGCCGCCGTCGACGTGGCGGCCGGTGACACGATCGTGCTCTCGGGCCGCCTCTCCCTGACCGCCCAGCCCTGGCTCGCCGACCACACGGTCGCGGGCACCGCGATCGTGCCCGGCACGGCGTTCCTGGACCTGGTGATCCGGGCCGGGGACCGGGTGGGCTGCGCCCGGATCGAGGAGTTGATCGTGCAGGCGCCACTGGTCCTGCCGACCGAGGGCGCCCTGGACCTGCAGGTCGTGGTCGACGCCCCGGACCCAGACGGCCGACGCACCGCCGGCGTCTACTCCCGCCCCCACACCACCACCACGCCCGGCGGCATCTGGACCCGCCACGCCCAAGCCACCCTCACCGTCGAGGCGGTGCAGGCGTCGGACGCGGCGGCGGCGGAGGTTGCGGCGCTGGCGGTCTGGCCGCCGGTGGATGCCGAGGTGGTCCCGGTGACGGAGGCCTACCAGCTACTGGCGGAGCGCGGCTACGGCTACGGCTCCGCCTTCCAGGGCCTGACCGGCCTCTGGCGCGGCGAGGCGGGTGAGCTGTTCGCAGAGGCGGCGCTGCCGGAGGCGGTGGCGCGCGAGGCCGACCGGTTCGGCCTGCACCCGGCCCTGCTGGACGCGGCGCTGCACGCGCTGCACCTCGACGAGGGCTTCGCCGGCGACGGGGACGGTGTCTGGCTGCCGTCCTCCTGGCAGGCGGTGTCGCTGGTCGCCACCGGGGCGACCACCATCCGGGTTTCGCTGCGCAGCACCGGCGCGGACACCGTGCGGGTGACCGCGGTCGACCCGGCGGGCGAGCCGGTGCTGGTCGCCGACGCGATGCGGATGCAGCCCCTGGCAGCCGGTCTGCTCACCGCCGGCGGCACCGGAACGGAGGCGCTCTTCACCGTGGAGTGGCTCCCGATGCCGATCCCCGCCGGCACCGAGGCGCCCTCGGCGGTCCTGCTGGGCGGTACCGACCTGGGGATCGGTCTGCCCGACGCCCCGCGGTACCCGGAGGTGGCGGCGCTGGCCGCGGCGCTCGACGCGGGCGCGCCCGTCCCGGCCTTCGGCCTGCTGCCGACCGCCACCCCCGACCCGACCGCCGAGCCGGCCGAGTCCGCCCACCGGGTGGCCACCGAGCTGCTGGCGGTGCTGCGGGCCTGGCTGGCCGAGCCCCGACTGGCCGGCATCCCGCTGGTGGTGACGACCCGTGGCGCGGTGGCGGCCGGCCGGGACCGGTCGGCGGAGGTCACCGACCTGGCCGCCGCGGCGGCCTGGGGCCTGGTCCGCAGCGCGCAGAGCGAGCACCCCGACCGCTTCGTCCTGCTGGACCTCGACCCCGCCGCCGGTGCCGCCGACACCGCCGGTGCCGCCGACTGGCCGGCGCTGCTGGCCGCGATCGGCCGTGGTGACGAGCCGCAACTGGCCCGGCGCGGCGCCGAACTGCTGGTCCCCCGGGTGACGCAGGCGGCTCCGGTCGCGGACCGCGCGGCCGGACTCGAGCTGGACCCGGCGGGCACCGTCGTGATCACCGGGGCCACCTCGCCGCAGGGCCGGCTGCTGGTCCGCCACCTGGTCGAGCAGCACGGGCTGCGCCACCTGGTGCTGACCAGCCGGCAGGGCGCCGACCACCCGCTCGCGGCCGAACTGGGCGCCGAGCTGGCCGAGTCGGGTGCCGCCGTGACCTTCGCCCGGTGCGACCTGACCGAGCCGGGGGCCGTGGCCACCCTGCTGGCCGAGCTGCCCGCCGAGCACCCGCTGACGGCGGTGGTCCACGCCGCCGGCCCGCTCGCCGGCGCGACGGTCGAGTCGCTGACCGAGCCGCAGCTGCGCGCGAGCCTGACCGCCCGGATCACCGGCGCCGTCCGGCTGCACGAGCTGACCGCCGACCGCCCGCAGGTGAGCTTCGTGCTCTGCTCCTCGGCCGCCGGCGTGCTCGGCGGCGCGGGCTACACCGACCTGGCCGCGGGCGCCGCCGTCCTGGAGGCCCTCGCGCACCACCGGCGGGGCCTGGGGCTGCCCGCCCGCTGCCTGGCCTGGGGCGCCTGGACCACCACCGAGCCGACCGCCGACCGGGCGGACGAGCACGAGACCGTCCGACTGTCCCGCGAGGGCGCGGTGCCGCTGACCCACACCGAGGGCCTGGCCGTCTTCGACGCCGCCCTCGCCCTGGACGAGCCGCTGGTCCTCGGCACCCGGGTGGACACCGCCGTGCTGCGCGAGCGCGCCGCCGCCGGCGTGCTCTCCCCGATGTGGCGCGGCCTGGTCCGCGGCGCCGGCCGCCGGGCGGCCGCCGCCGGGGAGGGCACCGGCCGGGCGCTGGCCCGCCGCCTGGTCGCGCTGCCCAAGGCCGACCGCGGCCGGGTCGTGCTGGACCTGGTCCGCGGCCACGTCGCCGCGGTGCTCGGGCACGACTCGCCGGCGCGGGTCGACGAGACCCAGGGGTTCCTGGACGCCGGCGTCGACTCGCTGACCGCGGTCGAGCTGCGCAACCGGCTGGCCGCCGCCACCGGTCTGACGCTCCCCGCGACCCTGGTCTTCGACTACCCCACCCCGGCTGAACTGGCCCGCCACATCGAGCTGGAGGTCCTCGGCGCCGGCGCCGACCTGCCGGTTGCCGCCACCCCGCGGACCACCCAGACCACCGACGAGCCGATCGCGGTGGTGGGGATGGCGTGCCGGTTCCCGGGTGGGGTGGGTTCGCCGGAGGAGTTGTGGGAGCTGGTGGCGGGCGGGGTCGATGCGACCTCGGAGTTCCCGACCGATCGTGGTTGGCCGGAGGACTTGTATGACCCGGACCCGGAGAAGTCGGGGAAGTCGTATACCCGGCGGGGTGGGTTCCTGGGGGATGTGGCGGGTTTCGATGCGGAGTTCTTCGGGATCTCGCCGCGGGAGGCGTTGGCGATGGACCCGCAGCAGCGGTTGCTGCTGGAGGTGTCCTGGGAGGTGCTGGAGCGGGCCGGTTTGGACCCGTTGGCGCTGAAGGGCAGCCGCACCGGCGTCTTCGTCGGCGCCGGATCGTCCTCCTACGTCTGCGACATGGACCAGGTGCCCGAACACCTGGAGGGCTACGCCTTCACCGGGAACACGTCGAGTGTGTTGTCGGGGCGGGTGTCGTATTCGTTCGGGTTCGAGGGTCCGGCGGTGACGGTGGATACGGCCTGTTCCTCCTCGCTGGTGGCGTTGCATCTGGCGGTGCAGGCGTTGCGGCAGGGGGAGTGTGGGTTGGCGTTGGCGGGTGGTGTGACGGTGTTGGCGAGTCCGGGTGGGTTCACGGAGTTCTCGCGGCAGCGGGCGTTGTCGCCGGAGGGTCGGTGCCGGCCGTTTGCGGCGGATGCGGATGGGACGGCGTGGGCCGAGGGGGTGGGGGTGCTGGCGTTGGAGCGGTTGTCGGAGGCGAAGCGGCTGGGCCACCGAATCCTCGGTGTGGTGCGTGGCAGTGCGGTGAACCAGGACGGTGCGAGCAGTGGGCTGACCGCCCCCAACGGCCCCTCGCAGCAGCGGGTGATCCGGGCGGCGCTGGCCAACGCCGGTGTGACAGCCGCCGACGTGGACGCAGTGGAGGCGCACGGCACCGGCACCAAGCTGGGGGATCCGATCGAGGCGCAGGCGTTGATCGCGGCCTACGGCCAGGACCGTGCGGTGGAGCGGCCGTTGCTGCTGGGCTCGCTGAAGTCGAACATCGGTCACTCGGTGGCGGCTGCGGGTGTCGGTGGTGTGATCAAGATGCTGATGGCTCTTCAGGAGGAGGAGCTGCCGCGGACCTTGCATGCGCAGTCGCCGTCGCCGTTCGTGGACTGGTCGGCGGGTGCGGTGTCGTTGTTGACGGAGGCGGTGGCGTGGCCGCGGGGTGAGCGGGTGCGTCGGGCCGGGGTGTCCTCGTTCGGGGCGAGTGGGACCAACGCGCATGTGATCGTGGAGGAGGCGCCGGAGGCCGGTGAGGTCACGGAGACATCTACCTCGACCGGGCCGGCCGTGGGCGGTGCGGTGGTGCCGTGGGTGGTCTCCGGTGGCAGTGCGGGCGGTCTGCGCTCGCAGGCTGCGCGGTTGGCCGATTTCGTGGAGTCGGCGGCAGCCGGGTCGATGGAGTTGGGTGCGGTCGGGCGGTCCTTGGCAGCGCGGGCGGCGCTGGGTCACCGCCTGGTGGTGACGGGCGTGGATCGGGCCGAACTCGTGGCCGGGCTACGGGCGTTCGCCGCGGACGGCGAACGGGTCGGCGGCGCGGTGGCCGGCGTGGCCGGTGGTTCGACCCGCCCGGTGCTGGTCTTCCCCGGCCAGGGCTGGCAGTGGGAGCGGATGGGCGCGGACCTGCTGGACAGCTCGCCGGTCTTCGCCGCCGCGGTCGCCGAGTGCTCGGCCGTCGTGCAGCAGCTGGCCGGCTGGTCGGTGCTCGACGTGCTGACCGGCGCCCCCGAGGCGCCCTCGATGGAGCGGGTGGACGTGGTCCAGCCGGTCATGTTCACCGTGATGGTCGCGCTGGCCCGGCTGTGGGAGTCGGCGGGCCTGCGTCCGCAGGCGGTGGTCGGCCACTCGCAGGGCGAGATCGCCGCCGCTTGCGTGGCCGGGGTGCTCTCGGTGCCGGACGCGGTCCGCGTCGTGGTGGCGCGCTCGGCGGCGCTGGTGGAACTCGCCGGGCACGGTGCCATGTTGTCGGTGGCGGCCGGCCTCGACACGGTGACCGAGCTGCTGGCCGACCGGTCGGACCGGCTCTGGGTGGCGGCGGTCAACGGGCCCTCGTCCACCGTGGTGGCCGGTGAGGTGGCGGCGGCCGAGGAGTTCATGGCCGCGTGCCAGGCGGCCGAGGTGCGAGTGCGGCGGATCCCCGTCGACTACGCCTCGCACACCCCCCAGGTCGAGTCGATCGGCGACCGCATCCTGGCCGCCCTGGCGGGCATCACCCCGCGGGCCGGCCGGATCCCCGTGTACTCCACGGTGAGCGCCCAGGTCGTCGACGGCAGCGGCATGGACGCCGGGTACTGGCTGGAGAACCTGCGCAACCGGGTCCGCTTCCAGGAGTCCACCGAGGCCCTGCTCGCGGACGGGTTCGACGTCTTCGTCGAGGCCAGCGCCCATCCGGTGCTGACCGTCGGGATCAACGAGACCGTCGACGTGCACGGCGCACCCGGCAGCTCGGTGACGGTCACCGGCACGCTGCGCCGGGACGAGGACGGAGCGCGCCGGTTCACGCTCAACGCCGCCGAGGTGTGGGCGGCGGGCGTGCCGGTGGACTGGTCCGCCCTGGTGCCGGCCGGCACCGAGTACCCGGAGTTGCCGACCTACGCGTTCGATCGCACCCGGTACTGGCTGGACCGCGGGGTGCGCGGTGGCGATCCGGCCGGGGCGGGACTGGCCGAGGTGGCGCACGGGCTGCTGGCGGCCGCGGTGGACGTGGCGGCCGGTGACTCGGTGGTGCTCTCGGGCAGGCTCTCGCTGGCCGCGCACGCCTGGTTGGCGGATCACGCGGTGGCGGGTACCGCGATCGTGCCGGGGACGGCGTTCCTGGACCTGGTGATCCGCGCCGGTGACCGGGTGGGTTGCGCCCGCGTCGAGGAGTTGATCGTGCAGGCGCCGCTGGTGCTGCCGGCCCAGGGCGCGGTCGATCTGCAGGTCGTGGTCGACGCCCCGGACCAGGACGGCCGGCGCACCGCTGGCGTCTACTCCCGCCCGCACCACACCGACGGCCTCCCGACCCCCTGGACCCGGCACGCCCAGGCCACCCTCGCGGTGGACGCGGTGCGGGTGTCGGGGGTGGCGGCGGAGGTCGCGGCGCTGGCGGTGTGGCCGCCGGTGGGTGCGGAGGCGGTGTCGGTGGCGGACGCCTACGGGGTGCTGGCGGAGCGCGGCTACGGTTACGGGCCCGCCTTCCAGGGCCTGAACGCCGTCTGGCGCGGTGCGGGGGGTGAGCTGTTCGCGGAGGCGGTGCTGCCGGAGGCGGTGGCACGGGAGGCGGACCGGTTCGGCCTGCACCCGGCGCTGCTCGACGCGGCGCTGCACGCGCAGCAGTTCGACGAGGGCTTCGCGGGAGACGGGGACGGTGTCTGGTTGCCGTTCTCCTGGGAGGCGGTCTCGCTCTTCGCCACCGGGGCGACCACCATCCGAGTGGCGCTGCGCAGCACCAGCGAGGACACCGTGCGGGTGACCGCGGTCGACCCGGCGGGCAAGCCGGTGCTGGTCGCCGAGGCGATGCGGATGCGCCGCGCCGACCCCACCCAGCTGACCCCGGCGGCCGCCGGGCTGGACAGCTTGTTCAGCCTGGAGTGGCACCCGGTTCCGGCCGCGGCCGACTCCGTGCTGCCGCCGGTGGTGGTGCTCGGGCCGGACCGGCTGGCCGTGCCGGCTGCGCTGCCGCAGGCCCGCGTGCACGCCGAGGTCGCCGCCCTGGTGGCGGCGTTGGACGACGGCGCCCGGCTCCCCGGTCTCGGGGTGCTGACGGTTGCCGCCGCGGCGGAGGCCCGGCTGCCCGGCCCGGAAACCGTCGCGGCCACCCACGAGTTGGCCGAGCGGCTGCTGCTCGAGGTGCAGGCCTGGCTGGCCGAACCGCGGCTCTCCGGCGTGCCGTTGGTGGTGGTCACCCGTGGTGCGGTGGGTGCCGCCCGGGACGGCGCGGGTGACGTCACCGACCTGCCCGCCTCGACCGCCTGGGGCCTGATCCGCAGCGCGCAGAGCGAGCAGCCCGACCGGTTCCTGCTGCTGGACCTGGACCCGGCCGCCGAGAGCACCCCCGAGCTGCCGGCTCTGCTGGCCCGGGCGCTGACCGCGGGTGAGCCCCAACTGGCCCACCGGGACGGCGTCCTGCTGGCCCCGCGGGTGGTGCGTGGCGGCAACTCCGGTCAGATTCCGGCGGTCAGTGGCTTCGGCGCCGGTCAGGACTGGCGGATCGACGCGCTGGGCGGTGGCACCTTCGAGGCGGTCGGCAAGACGGCGAACCCGCTGGCCACCCGGCCGTTGGAGCCCGGGGAGGTGCGGATCCAGGTCCGCGCCGCCGGCCTCAACTTCATGGACGTCGCCGCCGCGCTCGGTCTCGCCCGGTTCGCGGACGGGATGGGCGCCGAGGGTGCCGGTGTGGTGGTGGAGACCGGCCCCGGGGTGACCCGCTTCGCGCCCGGCGACCGGGTGCTGGGTGGCTTCCCCAGTGCGTTCGCGCCGCTGACCATCGCGGACGAGCGGATGGTGGTCGGCATCCCGGACGACTGGTCCTTCGAGCAGGCGGCCGCCATCCCCGCGGTGTTCATGACGGCGTACTACGGGTTGCGCGACCTGGCCGGGATCAAGCCCGGCGACCGGGTCCTGATCCACTCCGCCGCCGGCGGTGTCGGCATGGCCGCCGTCCAACTCGCCCGCCACTGGGGCGCCGAGGTCTACGCCACCGCCAGCCC